>JBKJOI010000646.1:0-10173 GCA_046595695.1 Haliangiales bacterium
GAGGTCTCGTCGCTGTTCTGGGTCGGCGGCCTGGGCATGAACGTCCTGCCCGGCGAGCGACAGATCATCAAGGCGGTCTGTGAGGTGCCGGCGGACGCGCCCACCGACCTGGCGATCCGCCATGTCGGCGAGGACAACGTGCTCTGGGGCACCGACGCGATCCTGAACGGCTCGCCGCAGCCGCAGATCGAGGCGCTGCGCGCGTTCGAGATCGGCGAGGCCTTCCAGGAGCAGCACGGCTACCCGGCGCTGACCGCGGAGCGGAAGGCGAAGATCTTCGGCCTGAACGCCGCGGCCGTCTACGGCATCGACCCCGAGCGGCAACGCTGCGTGATCGAGGCGGACGCGCTGGCGCGGGCGCGGCGGGCGCTCGACGGCGAGCTGGGCGGGCGCCGCTGGGCCGTGCAGCGGCCGCTCGGGCCGATCTCGCGCCGCGAGTTCATCCGTCACGCGCGCCTGCAGCGGGCGCGCGGGGTCCCGGGTTAACCATGCACGGACGAAGCAGCGCAGCGTGCGCCTGGCGGGAGGTTGCGGCGGCGGTGGCGCTGGCGGTGGCGGGCGGCTGCGGCGACCTCGGGGCGTCCGGCGCCGACGGTGGCGACGCCGCCCCTGCCGAGCCTCCGCCGGCGCCGGGCGAGCACTGGCCGGGTTACGGGCGTGACCCGGGCAACAGCCGGTCGAACCCCGAGGAGCGCGTGATCGCCGCCGGCAACGCCGCTTCGCTCACGCCGGTGTGGCGCTACGAGGGCGCGGGCGTGACCAGCACGCCGGTGGTCGCTGGCGGCAACGTCTTCGTCGGCACCTGGCGCGGCAAGCTGCTCGCGCTGCGCGCCGCGAGCGGCCGGCTGGTGTGGGAGACCGCGTTGCCCGGGGCCGGCAGCGTGACGTCGACGCCATGCGTGGCGGCTGCGGCCGACGCGATCTTCGTCGGCGATGGCACCGGCACCCTGCATGCGCTGGACGTCGCGACCGGCGCAGTCCGCTGGTCGACTCGCCTCGCCCCCGACGTGCCCACGGCGCACCTGTACGGCTCGCCGGTCCACCTCCCCGACGTCGACGTCGACCTGGTCGTGATCGGCGTGGCCTCGGTGGAGCTGGCGCTGCCCGAAACCCAGGATTTCCACTTCCGCGGGAGCGTGGTCGCCGTCGACGCGGCCACGGGCGTCGAGCGCTGGCGCGTCTACATGACCGAGGACAACGCGAGCTCGGGCGCGGGCGTCTCGGTGTGGTCGACCGCAGCGGTCGATCCGGCGCGGCGCCTGCTGTACATCGGCACCGGCCAGAGCTACGAGGCGCCCGCGAGCGTCCTCAGCGACGCGCTGGTCGCCATCCACTACGACACCGGTGAGCTGGCGTGGCACCGCCAGTTCACCGCCGACGACGTGTTCACCTTCTTCGGCGAATTCGTCGGCCCCGACTTCGACGTCGGCGCCTCGCCCAACCTGTTCACCATCGCCGGGCGCGACGTGGTCGGCGTCGCCGACAAGGCGGGCGTGTACTCGGCGCTCGACCGCGCCACCGGCGAGACGGTCTGGGCGCGCCGGCTGACCGATGGCAGCCACCTGGGCGGCGTCATGGTCACCGCCGCCGTTGCTGATGGCGCGATCTACGTGACCTCGAACGTGTGGACGAACTACGACGACTTCGCCGATCCGGGCAACCGTGCGGTCGCGTTCGCGCTCGACGCCGCGACCGGTGCATCGCGCTGGGAGCACGCGCTCACCGCGCCCAGCTTCGGCGCGGTCACGCTGGCGAACGGCGTCGTCTACTTCGGCACCATCGACGGCACCATCCACGCGCTCGCGGCCGACGACGGGCGCACCGTCTGGCAAGACGCCACGCTCGCCGACATCGGCGGCGGTCCGTCGGTGGCCGGGGGACGGCTGTTCGTCCCGCACGGCTTCGTGTTTCTGGGCGCCCCTGGCCTCGCGGCCGGTGGCCTCGTCGCCTACGGCGTGCCGTAGGCCGCCGGTTCACTTCACACAAGGAGGTACGCATGGACACCAGGTTTGCTCGCATGTGGTGGATGTTTCCCGGGCTGCTCTGGGCGCTGGCGTTCGCGCTGGTGCTGGCGAGCTGCGGAGGTGACGGCGGCGATGGCGGCGGAGGTGACGGCGGCGGCGCAAATCCGGTGCAGCAGTGCATCGCCGAGGCCCCCGAGGCGACCGAATGCGTCCGCTGCGGCTGCAGCTCGTGCCTCGCCGAGATCCGGTCGTGCGACAAGACCGGCGGCTGCCCGGCGATCCGCGAGTGCGGCGTGGTCAGCGGGTGCTCGGGCGCCGATTGTTACCTGGGCGGCGCGTGCAAGCAGGTGATCGACGATAACGGTGGCCCGTTCGGGGCCGCGGCGGGCGCGGCGCTGGTGGTCGGCCAGTGCGCCGATGGCGCGGGTTGCCCGTGCGGAACGGCGGAGTGACCCGTGCGCCTCGTCGCGCTGCTGGTGGCGCTGGTGCGGCTCGGGTCGGTCGTCGGCTGCGCGGCGAGCGATGGCGACGGCGCGGGTGATGCCGACGGCGGCGGGCCGGGCGTCGAGATCGATGCGCGCGCGCCGGGCGACGCGGCCGCCCCCGCGTGCCCCCACGTCGGGCCTCCGGTGATCAACCCGGCGTCGTTGCCGGCGTGCGACTGCGCGGGAGCGCATTGTCTACCCGCGCAGTTCATCGAACCGGCGCTCGCGAGCAGCCTGGCCCCCTGCGCGGCTGTCGCGGGCTCCCTGTGCGTACCCGACGAGCTGATCGAGACCGCCGGCAACTTCGTGCCCGCGACGTGCCGCTCGCTGCTGGACGCCGAGGGACGCTGCCTGTCGATCTGCTTGCCCGAGATCGCCGCGGAGATCGATCGGTTGCCGCAGAGCACCTGCGCTGACGGCCAGCGCTGCGCGCCTTGCTTCGATCCCACCGACGGCACCGACACCGGCGCCTGCACCATCGCGTGCGACGAGCCGGTCGAGCCCGCGGTCGTGTTCAGCGCCTGCTGCCACGACGACGGCCAGTGCGTCACCCCCGAGGCCGCGGGCGGCGACGCTGCGGATCTCGGGGTCGACACGTGCGCCGAAGGTCTGCTGTGCGCGCCCACGGTGTTCGTCGAGGGCGACTACCTGGCGGCCGCCTGCGAGACCTCGCTCGTCTCGCTCATCTTCGGCGCGGCGTACAAGCCGGGCGCGTGCTTGCCCGACTGCTTGCCCGCCGTGGGTAACTTCCTGCTCGGGCAAGACGGGTGCGCGGCGGGCTACAAGTGCGCTCCGTGCCTGGATCCCCTGACCCAGCAGCCGACGCGCGCGTGTGACTACCTGGCGCCGGCGCCATAGCCACGCCCGCGCGCGAAGCCGTGCGGCGTCCGGATGACGCACCACTTTCAGGCGTCGTCCGCAAACCGGACGCGGGAGTGTCCGGCCGTCAGGTCGCGTGCCAGCGGCGCGTCTGCGCGCTGCTGTGGATCCGCACGCTTGCGCGCGGCCCGCGGCGGGCACGGAAGTTGGAACGCTCCTGACCATGATCGCCACGCTGCCCTCCGCCTCCCTGTACGGTGTCGATGCCTTCCGCGTCGACGTCGAGGTCGACGTCTCGGGCGGGCTGCCGCAGTACGGCGTCGTCGGGCTCGCCGCGCCGTCGATCAAGGAAGGCGGTGCGCGCATCCGCTCGGCGCTGCGCGCGTGCGGGCAGGAGATGCCGCCGCGGCGCGTGACCGTGAATCTGGCGCCCGCCGATCGCCGCAAGGAGGGCGCGGCGTTCGATCTGCCCATCGCGCTCGGCGTGCTGGGCGCCACGCGCGTCTTCGATCTGGCGCTGCTCGAAGGCCTCTTGCTCGTCGGTGAGCTGGGTCTCGACGGCGCGCTGCGCTCGGTGCGCGGCGTGCTCGCGGCGGCGGCGCTGGCGAAGCGACTGGGCCTGCGCGGCGTGCTCGTGCCCGCGGGCTGTGCGGCCGAGGCCGAGGTGGTCGACGGCCTCGAGGTCTACGCCGCGGCGCACCTCTCCGAGGTGCTGCGGGCGCTGCTCGGCGAGGTGCCGCTGCCGCGCGCGGCGCGCGGGTCGCCGGCGCGGCGCACCGTGAGCGACACGGTCGGCGACCTCGCCGAGGTGCGCGGCCAGGAAGAGGCGCGCCGCGCGGTCGAGGTCGCCGTCGCGGGTGGACACAACGTGCTGCTCTTCGGCCCGCCCGGCATCGGCAAGACCATGCTGGCGCGGCGGGTGCCCGGGATCCTGCCGGCCATGAGCCGCGACGAGGCGATCGAGGTCACGCGCGTCTACAGCGCGGCCGGCCTGGCGCCCGTCGACGGCCTCATGACGCAGCGTCCATTCCGCGCGCCGCACCACACGTGCAGCGCCGCCGCGCTCGTCGGGGGCGGGCCGGTGCCGCGGCCGGGCGAGGTCTCGCTCGCGCACCGCGGCGTGCTCTTCCTCGACGAGCTGCCCGAGTTCGCGCGCAGCACGGTCGAGACCCTGCGGCAGCCGCTCGAGGAGCGCGTCGTGCGCATCGGGCGCGCCCATGGCACGGTGTGCCTGCCGGCGTCGTTCCTGCTCATTGCGTCGGCGAACCCGTGCCCGTGCGGCTGGTTCGGCACGCCCGAGCGGCAGTGCACCTGCGGCCAGGCGGCGCTCGAGCGCTACCGAGCGCGGCTCTCGGGGCCGCTCCTCGACCGCATCGACATCCAGGTGCGCGTCGGGCTGGTCGCGCTCACCGACATGCGCTCGGCGACCGACGGCGAGTCGTCAACGGTCATCCGCGAGCGGGTCGCGGTCGCGCGCGCCCGGCAGATCGCCCGGCTGGGCGACCACGGGGCCCGCACCAACGCCGAGATGAACGTCGCCGCGGCGCGCGCCACGTGCCGGCTGACGCCCGCCGCAGAGCGGGTGCTCTCGGCGCTCTTCGAGAAACGACCCGGCATGACCGCGCGCAGCATCGATCGCCTGGTGCGCGTGGCCCGGACCATCGCCGACCTCGACGGCGAGGACACCGTCGGCGCGGGCGCCATCCACGACGCCGCTACCTTGCGCGCGCTCGACACCGAGCCGCGCGTGGATCCGCGTGACCTGCTCGGCCCCTTGCCCGTGGCGCGCGCGGCGCCGGCGCCGGCGCCGGCGCCGGCAGAGGAATAGGACATGCGCCGCGCATGCAGCGCCGCGCATGCGGGGACAGCCGACGACAGCGCAACTCCTGTCGCCACGATGCAGGGGAGAATCGTCCCCAGCACTGGCCTGGACTCCGGACACTCCCGCGCGACGAGTGGGGGTAAGTCCGCCGAACGTGTCGTGACGGGCTGGCATCCACGTTGCTCTCGCAAAGGCGCATGACCGTGAACGCCCAGATGTCCATGACCATGCTCCGCTTCGAGGACCTCGCGCCGTTCGCCGAGGCGCGCCAGCTCGCGCGCGTCGCCCGCGACCTGGCTGCGAACGCGCGCGACGTCGAGCACCGCGCCCGGCTCCACGAGCTCGCAGCGGTCGCGCTCGCCACCCTGGTCGGCGTCGGCGAGGCGCTGCGCGCCGGTGAGCCGCACGCCGAGCTACGCCGCTTCCGCGACTCCCACGGCGCCCTCGCCGAGCTGCGCGCGCAGGCGTACGACGCCTACCTCGCGAACGCGCTCGACGGCCCGCGCTTCGACGCGCTGATGGCGGACGCGGCCCGCTGCGCCCGCGAGCTCGAGCGTGCGGCGCTCTCGGCCCGGCGGCGCGCGCGGCTGCTGATCGATGAATCGTAGGGGTCTACAGTCAGAAGCTACTGCGGGTCCTTCGCGCCCGGCGCGTCGGGTGAGAGCGGCGAGCCGCCCTTCCTGGGATCCCGGGGCGCGACCGGCGTGCGCTTCTCGTCGGTGACCTTGGCGTCGCTGTCGACGACGCGAAACGTCATCGGGTAGCGCGCGACCACGATCATGTCGCGCTCGTCGCCGAGCCCGACCCGGGGCACCTGGATGGTGTAGGCGGCCTCGATCACGCACAGGTCGACGTCGACGGTCTTGAACGTCGAGGCGGCGATGCTCACGCTGGTGACCTCGCCGCGCGCCATCTCGACGACCAGATCGATCGCGCCCGCCGCCTTGGCGTCGCTGCGCAGCGCGCGCTGGAAGCACGCGCGCGCCTGCGGCACCACGTAGGTTTGCATGAGCCGCTTCACGATCTTCTCGTCCAGCTCGCCGGTGGCCACGAACGCGCGCGACGACGCGCGCGCGGCCACCTCGTCGGGCGGTGCCGGCGCCGGCTCGGGCGCGAGGCCGGCGTAGCGCTCGGCGGGCGGCAGGAAGCGCTGGAAGCGGGTCGGGCCCCACTTCTCGACGAAGCGGGCGCGGTCACGTGCGAACGCGTCGGTCGGGTGCAGGGCCACGAGCGCGGTCGCGCGCGTGACCACCCGCGCCACCTGCGCGAGCTTCTGGTAGCCGCGCAGCGCCTTGGCGCGAGCCTCCTGGCCGCGCGGCGAGCTGCGCTCCTCGGCGTCGGTGGTGCGCTCGGCCAGCGAGACCATCCCGTCGGGGCCGACCCGCCGCAACCATAGTGGTAGAAGAGCGCGGCCCATCGCCGCGCCGCCCGGCCGGGCCACCAGCGTGACCTCCTCGCCGCCCAGGCGCGCGCGCAGCGTGAGCTTCTTGGGCAGCTGCCCGAAGGTGGCGCCGAGGACCACCGCGCCCTGGCCGGGCGACAGCTCACCGGGCAGGTCCAGGTCGTCGATCACGGCGGTGCCGGTCTCGAGCGAGAGCGTGCGCAGCGGCGCCGGCTGCGCCAGCTCGGCGGCCAGCTGGGCGCCGCCGGTGTCGGCGTCGACGTCGCGCATGACCACCGAGCGGCCGCCCGCGCGCAGCGCGAGCACGCCCGCGGCCGGCTCGTCGACCGCGGGCGCCACGCCGCCCTCGGGGAAGATCGTCACCGCTACGATGAACGCGTGGTCGAGCAGGTCCATGCCGTAGCGGTCGACGGCGCGGTCGCCGCTCAGCGCCACCGGCGCCAGGCCGTCGCTCACGATGACCACGAGCGTGTTCGGCCGCACGCCGCCGCGCTTCTGCTCTTCGCGCTCGTCCTCGGTGCGGTCGGCCAGGATCGGTCGCGCCAGGGCGAGCGCGGCGCCCAGGTCGCTGCCGTTCTCCTGCGGCGCGCCGGCGATGGCCTGGTCGAGCTTGCGCCTGCCGTCGCGATCGTTGACCGTCCAACCGCCGAAGACGCGGCGCGCCTTGCGGTCGAACAGCACCGCCTCGACGCGCACCTCCGCGCCGAGCGAGCCGAGCACGGATTGCACCACGCTGCGCGCGGCCTTGGCGCCCGCCTCGCTCATGCTGCGCGAGCTGTCGACGAAGAAGACGACGCGATCGTACTGGGGGATCTCGGCGGCGGTCGGCGGCGGCACCAGCACGGCCACCGCAAGCAGCCCGCGGCCGTCGGCAAGCGCGAACGTCGAGGCGCTGACCACCGGCGGCGCGCCGGCGGCGAAGCGCGGCGCGACCTCGATCACCAGGTCGTTCTCGGTGGGGCCGGTCAGCTTCCACGTACCCTTGCCCGACTTCACGTTGCTGGCGAGCACCCGGCCGCCGCTCGCGACCTCGGCGAGCCCCCGGGCGCCCGCGGGCGCGACCACCGAGAGGGTCACCACCGGCGCGGCCAGGTTTGCGGCGCCGCCGCGCGAGGGCACGCGCAAGGACAGGCGGCCGCCGTCGTAGCGCATCGGCGCGATCCAGCTGGTCGTTATCTCGACGGTCTTGCCCGCCGGCACCGGGTACACGCGCAGCTCGTAGACGGTGTGGCCGCCCGCGGTGACGATCTCGCGCAGCAGCGCCACGTCGGGCACGCCCTCGATCGCGTCGGGCTGCGGCAGCGGGTCGATGGCCGCGCTCGCGTCGACGACGATACCCTCGGCGAGCTTGCCGCCGTGCAGCTTCACCGAGAGCCCGGTGATCGCGGCGTTCTCGGGCAGCGGGAAGCGGTAGATCACCTCGTGCTCGTCGCGCCCACGGTTGCGCAGCGTCTGCCGGGCGGTGACCTCGGCGATGCTGCCGTCGACCTTGACCGCGAGCGAGTAAGCGTCCTCCGAGACGTCGGGGACGCCCGCCGCGGTGTGCAGGTCGGCGTAGGTGTCGGCGGCGAGCGCGGTGGCGGGGAGGGTGAGGGCGGCGGCGGCGAGCAGCGCGGCCGGGCGAGCGAGGTGTACGAAGATCGCGACGCGGACGGCGAATCGCATGACGCCA
Source organism: Haliangiales bacterium (assembly GCA_046595695.1). Taxonomy (GTDB): domain Bacteria; phylum Myxococcota_A; class Polyangia; order Haliangiales; family SHYZ01; genus JBKJOI01. The sequence goes on from JBKJOI010000646.1 coordinate 8,165, forward strand.
TAGTACGCGCGGGCCGCGAGAACTTCCCCGCGGGCGCGGCGAAACTCCCCGAGTTACGGGCGGTTCGTCACGTTGTTGTCATCGGAGGCCAGCGCGGCGTGCGGCCGGTTAGCGCCCGCAGCCCTGCGCCTTACTCCAGTCGAAGGTCTCCTCGTGAGCCTCGTGGCGCTCGTTCTTCCCGCCCGAGCTCATCGTGAAGCCGAAGTCGACGAGCGCGCGCGAGCGCTGCGGCCGCATCGTCGCCGGGTCGGTGACCAGCTCCCAGCTCATGGTGCGGTAGGCCGCGATCAGCTTGGCGCCCTTGGGGACACCCGGCTGCGTGAGCATCGGCGCGAGCTGGGCGGCGAACACGCGCAGGCCGAGCTCGCCGTCGATCACCTGCGACGAGCCGAGCCGCACATGCCCGGCGACGCCGGCCGCTGCGCCGTGGTGCTCGACCACCATGGGGATCTCGACCTTCGAGCCGTCCGCCAGCGGGATGACCGTGGTGATCTCGCGACGCTCGCCCGGCTCGAGCGCGAGCTGCAGCCAGAGCGTGACCCAGACCTTCCAGGTGTCGGAGAGCTTGCTCTCGATCTGCGCGATCGCGCCCGGCTGCGAGAAGACCGCCTTCACGAGCTTCTTCTCGAAGCCGCTCAGGCGCGGCTCGCGCACCATGCTCTCGATAACCTGGTCGACGTCGCGCACCGCGACCCACTCGCCGGTCCGCCGCACCACAGTGGGTGGCATCGCCGAAGCCAGAAGCAGCGCGGTGAAGAATTTCTCCGGCGGCTTGGTCTTGCCGGGAGGCTTGCCGTTGATGTCCACGAACGCCACGTTCTCGCGCGTGATGTCGAGCAGGTTGGCTTCCTGGCCCGCGACGATCACCAGGTCGAAGGTCAGCGTAGCGCGGTGCTCGTCCAGCTCGAGCCGCTGAGTCACCGGCACCCGGCACGGCGGGCCCCAGTCGAAGCCGTACGCCGGCGCTGGCGCTAGCGCTAGCGCCGGGGTCGCGGTGGTCGCAACAGCTTCCTCCGCCGCTGCCGAATCCAGGTCTTCGCCGGCGGCCTCTGACTCGGTGAGCGGCACCGTCTCGACGTAACCGGGGTTGCTGCTGCCGCCGCCGCAGGCGACGAGCAGCGCGAAGGCGAACCAGGCGAGGCTATGCATGGCCGGCATCCTGCCGCTCGCGCGCGCCGCAGACAAGCGTCCGGTATCCGTCCGGATTGGCGCGCGCTCCGGACGCGTCCGGGATCCCGGACGTAGTGGCACGACCACGCACCCAGCAGTTCCGCTCGCTTGCGGCCGAAAAACCGTGGCCCGACCTTTGCGATGCCTCTCCACCAACAACCCCTCAACGAGGAGAGCGCACATGGAGAAGGCAGAGAAGCACGTGAATGCGACCGCGAACGCGAGCCAGAACGCCGCCACCCGGAGCAAGGAGAAGCTCAAGGCGATCACCGCCGCGGTCGCCGCCATCGAGAAGCAGTTCGGCAAGGGCGCGATCATGCCGCTCGGCGGCACCCACGTCACCGAGATCGCGGTGATCTCGACCGGGTCGCTGGCGCTCGACGTCGCGCTGGGCGTGGGCGGCCTGCCGCGTGGCCGCGTGATCGAGATCTACGGCCCTGAGTCGTCGGGCAAGACCACCCTCACGCTGCACGCGATCGCCGAGGCGCAGCGCGCCGGCGGCGTGTGCGCGTTCATCGACGCCGAGCACGCGCTGGATACCAACTACGCCCGCCGCCTGGGCGTGAACCTCGCCGACCTGCTGGTCTCGCAGCCCGACTGCGGCGAGCAGGCCCTCGAGATCACCGACACCCTGGTCCGCACCGGCGCGATCGACCTCGTCGTGGTCGACTCGGTCGCGGCGCTCACGCCGCGCGCCGAGATCGACGGCGACATGGGCGACGCGCACATGGGCCTGCAGGCGCGGCTCATGAGCCAGGCCATGCGCAAGCTCACCGCGGTCACGTCGCGCACGCAGACCTCGGTCATCTTCATCAACCAGCTGCGCATGAAGATCGGCG
>JBKJOI010000738.1:0-10444 GCA_046595695.1 Haliangiales bacterium
GCTCTTGCTCTTGAGCGTGCCGACCGCGTCGCGTGCCTGCTTCTGCTTATCGGCCTGCGCCTGCTTCTGGTAGTTCATGAACACGACCACGCCGATGGCCACGACGGCCGCGAGCGCCGCCGCGACCAGCACGGTCAGGAAGCTCGAGCGCCGGCCCGCGGCCGCCGCCTCGGCGACCGTGGTCGAGACCTGCGGCTTCTCCGGCTTGCGCTCCTGGACTTCTTTGATGAAGCCGCGCAGCGGCTTGTCGAGCACCGGCTTGGGCAGCGTGGTCAGGTGCGAGAGCAGGGTCTCGCTCCCCGCGCAGCTGGTCGGTCCGCCGCAGTCGCCGCACTTCATCTCGGGCGGGGTCGCGAACTTGAGCACGTCGTAGTGCTGCTCGACGTCGATCATCTGCGAGGCCGTGGTCGCGCACTTCTGGCACGAGTAGGGCATCGCGAAGGACAGCACCTGCGCCTTCTGGCCCAGATCCTCGGCCTTGGTGAGGCGCTCGAGGAACACCGGCGGGCAGCCGAGCAGGAACACCCGCTCCGACGGCGGCGTGATCATCGCCAGGAAGCCGCGCCACTCGGCGGCGCCGGCGGGATCGATCTTGCCCACGCCGGTGACGTCGAGGACGACCGTGCCCTCCATGCCCTCGGCGAGCTTCTCGCGCGGGAACGAGCCGTCGAGATCGCCGCCGATCTTGAGGTACACGTTGCGGCCCTCGACGTGCTTCTCGACGCGCAGGCGGCGCGCCGAGTCGGAGACCTGGTAGTCGAGCTTCGCGGCCAGAAAGTTGGCGACGGTCGGATCGATCTCGAAGCGCTGTTGGGCGGCCAGGTACGAGAAGAAGGTGGTCGCGTCCTCGTCGAAGTACTCGGGGTTGCCGCAGCTCGCGCACGGGCGCTCGGGCGGCTTCATGCCCTTGATGGCCTCGTAGTCGCGGTCGAACTGCAGCAGCACGCGGCTGTCCTGATCGCAGTAGTCGCAGCGGTAGGGCGCGTAGAACGAGAAGACGCGGCCCTTGCCGGCGAAGTTGGCGACCATGTTCAGCTGGTCGACGACCTTGGGCGCACACTCGATGAGGACGATCGAGTCGACGCGCTGCGCGACGGTGGTGACGAAGTCGACCCACTCACGGATGCCGAACGACGAGATCTTCGAGATCCCCGCGAGATCGAGGACCAGCGTGCCGGCCTTGAGGGTCGCGGCGAGCTTCTTGCCGTCGAACTGCTCGTCGATGGTGCCCGCGAACTTGAGGCAAGTGACGCCGCCCTCGGCGAACTTGTCGATCTTGAGCTTTGGCTCCACCCCGCCGCCGCCCGGAACCGCCGCCTGTTGGATTGCCGCTTCCATGAGTTCCTCTCTCAGACTTCGAAATAGTGCAGCGACTTGGCCTGCGTCCTGAATTCACGCAAGTTGAGGTCCAGGTCGAACACCCCGGTGACCTCGGTCTTCTGCCCGCGCGTCACGTCGTAGAGCATCGCCACCGTGCTGTGGTGGCACACCGTCATGCCCAGACCCGCGCCACCGTGGCTCTGGTCCATCTGCCCGCCTTTGAGCCCGCGGGCAAGCCCTGCGAACACATGATTACGCTGCAATCGGCCGAAAGGGTCGATGACCTGCACCGCCAGCCGGGTGCCGTCTGACGCGAGGCGGAGGAGCGCGGCCTCCTTCTCGTCGAGCTGGACGGCAGCCTTGCGGTCGTGGGCGAAGCGCGCGTGCCCGTTGGCGTCGACGGGCGCGTCGTAGATCGCGTTCATGAGCAGCTCGTGGACGAGCTCGCCGAACATCTCGCCGACACGCTTGGGCACGCCCAGCTTCTCGATGTACTTCTGGACCCGGGCCACCGCCGCGTCGCGGCCGGCGGTGTCGCGGACCTGTTCCTGGAAGCCAGTGAAACCCCAGGAGAAATAGCTCGCGAAGGGCGGGCCGCCCTCGGTCGGGCGGAGCAACCGACGGGCCGCCATGAGCAGCTCCCAGTCGCGCGGCGTGCTCTCGAAGTTGGCGCGGCCGAAGATGTTCGACAGCCTCGGCTCCTCCACGGCGTAGCGCAGGCTGCGGTCGATCGGCTCGGCCGTCCACAGCACCGCGCGCAGCTCTGGGTGTTGCGCCAGGACCCCGCGGACCTGTTCACCGTCGAACACATCGGCGCCCACGAGCATGGCGCCGGGCGCATGCTTGGCGAGCTCGGCCGGATCCTCGATGACGGTTACCTCCATGCCCGCACATGTCCATAACCGGGCGATGCGACGGTTCACCAGCTTGTTGCGCTCCAGGACGATGGCTTTCATCGACCTCCCAGGGCCCGCTCACGCAGAGTTAACATTCGAAGGGCTACAGCAGCATAACAAATTTCCGGTACTCTCCGTCGTCAAAACATCTATGGTAGATTTAGAAACGATGGGGCGCAGCGGGGTGAGGGCGGACGGCAGTCGTGTAAGGGGGGTCGGGCGCCTTACGATTGCGCTCCTGTTCGTGAGCCTATCGGGGATCGCGATCTCGCTCCACTTACCCGCCACCTTCGGCGCGATCGCCGAGGCCCAGGGGAAGGGCCGGGCCGGCAAGAAAAAGGCCGGCCAGCAGATGGCCGCGAACCCCGTCGCCGGCAAGCCCGAGCCCGCCGCCACGGCATCGATCCCGGTCGACGAGCTGTCGGGTTTCCTGGTGAAACCTGCGCTCAAGGCGCTCGAGGAGCGCAAGTACGCCCTCGCGGTCTCGCTCTGGCGCGGCGTCGTGGCCATGCGCGGCGACGGCGACGAGGCGGCCTGGAAGCTCGCCGAGGCGTGGACGCTCGCCGGCCAGTTCAAGGCGGCCAGCCGCGTGCTCGGCTACTACGCCGGCGCGGTGAAGGATCCGGTCAGAAAGCAGAAGGCGCAGGAAGAGATGGCCTCGCTCGACAAGCGCGAGCAGGGCTTTGCGGGCCGGTTCACCGTCACGCCTGCCCTGAACGAGGCCAAGGAAGCCTTCAAGCGCGGCCGCGCCGCCTTCAAGTCGAAGAAGTACGACAAGGCGATCCTCTACTTCAAGGCGGGCGTGGTCATGGCGCCGGATCTGCCCGGCAACTACCGCGAGCTGGGCGAGTCGTTCGACAAGCTCGGCCAGCCCGCCGAGGCCAACGAGTTCTTCGTCCGCTACCTGCGCATCCGGCCGTTCGGCAAGAACGCCGACGACGTGCGCAAGCGCCTCGCCAAGTCCAAGATCGTCGGCAAGCTCACCATCGAGAGCGCGCTGCCGTGCGACGAGGTCTGGATCGAGGGTCAGCGCGTGCCGGTGAAGCTGCCGGTGAAGGCGCACCCGATGGCGCCGGGCACCTACGAGATGCTCTGCTTCAACGAGAAGTACCACCACGTCCAGTACGAGCGCGTCGAGGTCAAGCAGGGCGAGGCCGCGAAGATCGCGTTCAACTGGGCGGTGCTCGAGAACAAGCTCGATCCATGGGGCCGCGTCGTGATCGAGGACGCGCGTGACGGCAAGCGCATGATGGACATCGGGTTGTGGCCCGAGGTCGGGGTGCCGGTGCCGAACGATCGCCGGGCGCTCAAGATCACCATGACCGCGGGTGACGGCACCAAGAAGAAGGAAGAGTTCGTCAAGCTGGCGCCAGGCCAGCGATACGTGCTCAAGTGGTAGCCCCCTGCAACCGACCCCACAGGCGATGGGGCTGGCCGAGACACTGAGAAGGCATGGCTGACGACTCCAAGAACGCCGTCTCGACCACCAGCGATGCGGCGGGCAAGCTGCACGCGGGCTCACCAACGGAGCCAGCGGCGTTCGGGAAGTATTACCTGCTAGGGCTGATCGCTCGCGGCGGTATGGCCGAGGTCTTCCGCGCACGTCCGCGCAAGGACTCGAGCAAGCTGCTGGCGATCAAGTGCATGCGCCCGCAGCTCGCGCGCGAGGCGCGCTTCGTCGACATGTTCATCCGCGAGGGCAAGCTCGCGCTCATGCTGCGGCACACGTCGATCGTCGGGACCACCGACGTCGGGCGCATCGAGGGTCGCTACTTCATCGCGATGGACTACATCGGCGGCAAGGATCTGACGCAGGTCCTGCGCCGCTGCCAGGAAGAGAACAAGCGCATCCCGGTGCCGCACGCGGTGTTCATCGCCGCCCGCATCGCCGAGGGGCTCGACTACGCGCACCGCCTGCACGGCGACGACGGGCGCCCGCTCAACATCGTGAACCGTGACGTCTCGCCGTCGAACGTGCGCATCTCGTACGACGGAGAGGTCAAGCTGCTCGACTTCGGCATCGCGCAGGCGCTCATGAAGTTCACCAGCGAGATCGGCGTCCTGAAGGGCAAGTTCAGCTACATGTCGCCGGAGCAGATCCGCGGCATGCCGGTCGACGCACGCACCGACATCTTCTCGGCCGGGATCATCCTCCACGAGATGCTCACCACCGAGAAGCTCTTCCGCGGCGACACCGAGTTCGCGCTGATGGAGAAGGTGCGCAAGGCCGAGGTGCCGCCGCCGTCGCGCTTCAACCGCCGCGTCACGCCCGAGCTCGACGCCATCGTGCTCAAGGCGCTCGCGCGCGACGTGACGGATCGCTACCAGACGGGCACGCAGCTCGCCGCCGACCTGAACAAGCTGCTCATCGGCTACAACTTCAAGCCGAGCGAGCTGCAGGAGTTCATCCGCGGCCTGTTCCGCGGCGACTTCCATAAGGAAGTCGCCGATGTCGAGCAGTGCCGCATCAGCGTGCCGATCGATGAGCGGCCGGTGCCGCCCAGTCAGCCCGAGCTCACGCCGCTCGTGCCGCCGACACCCGCGCCGCCGCCGAGCGTGACCCAGCCGGTCGTCACGGTGCCGACGACGCCGATCCCGGTGCCTGCGTCGACGACGACGACGACGTCGCCGCCGCCGCCGCCGCAAACGATTCCGCCGCCCAACGACGTCCAGTCGGCCGCCGAGAAGAAGGGCTTCTTCTCCAAGCTCTTCGGCGGCAAGAGCCAGAACAAGTAACGAGCTCGCCGCGGGGTTCGCGGGCGCGGAAGCTCGCCGCGCGCTGGCGCGCGCGCCGAACGAGTCGCGGGCTCGCGGGCGCCGAAAACGAGAAAGCCGCCGTTGCCGGCGGCTTCCACGGAACTGCTTGGTACGAAGTCGGCTTAGTTGCCGCCGCAGGGGTTCGCGGCGCCACCACACGGGTTGGCTTCGCCACCGCACGGGTTGGCCTCGCCACCGCACGGGTTGGCCTCGCCACCCTCGGCGGGAGCCGCCGCGGGGGTCTCGGGCGTGGTCTCAGCCGCCTTTTTGGAGCCGCCGCAACCGGCAAGCGAGAGCGAAACGGCCATGAGCGCGGCACCGATGAAGGCAACAGTCTTCTTGGTCATCAGGAATCCTCCGAAGATGGGGGTAGTAGCTGCAGCTGCGCGCGGCAGCATACCCAAGAGAACGTCCGCCGGGCCAGTTAATTACAGGTGGTTCCGGCGGGTTCCGACGTGACGATTTTGGTGCGGGATCGTGGGCACTTTCGCGGGGTTCGCTGCGTTCGCCCTGGCCGAGCCCAAGGTTGCCTGCTGGCGGGTCCCGCGCCCCCACGCGCCCGGGTGCGACGACGTCGACTACGGCTCGTCGGCGATGGGCTCGAGGCTGCGGACCTCCTCACCCTCGGCGAGATCCAGGTCGGCATCTCGGCTACCCGGGCCGGGCGCGGGCGCGCCGTCCGTGGGGCCATCGCCCAGGCGGTAACCGACGCCGCGCACGGTCTCGATGAAGTCGCCGGCCGGGCCGAGCTTCTGCCGCAGGCGCTTCACGTGCGTGTCGACCGTCCGGCTCTCGATGTCGGGCGATACCTGCCAGACGTCAGTCAGCAGCCGCGCGCGGCTCTGGACGCGACCGCGGCGTTCGAGCAGTGTGCGCAGGAGCTCGAACTCGATCACGGTCAGCAGGACCTCCTGCTCTGCGACGTACGAGCGGCGGCTGGCCAGGTCGACCGCGATGGGGCCGTGGCGCAGGAGCTGCGAGGCCGGCATGCTCTCGGCGCTCGAGCCCTGGGCGCGGCGCAGGACCGCCTGCACGCGCAGCAGCAGCTCGCGCACCGAGAACGGCTTGACCATGTAGTCGTCGGCACCGACCTCGAAGCCCACGACGCGGTCGATCTCGTCGCCGCGCGCCGTGAGCATGAGCACCGGCACCTCGCGCGTTGCCTCTTCGCGGCGCAGCGTGCGGCACAGCTCGACCCCCGACACATCGGGCAGCATGAGGTCGAGGATGACCAGGTCGGGCACGTCGCGCCGGATCATCTCGAGCGCCTTGTAGCCCGAGGTCGCCCCGAGGGTGCGGTAGCCGGCGGCGCGCAGGTTGAAATCGACGATCTGCTGGAGATCCGTCTCGTCTTCCACGATCGCGATGAGCTCATTCATGGAGGGTCACTCTTCGTTTGGTTGAGGCCAGAATGCTCCAGGTGCCGACGATTCGTGGCGAACTCTGGGTAAAGCGTGGGTGACAGAGGGGTGACGGACGGGGGCCGTTGCGTGCCGGAGCCGGAAATCGAACGGCCCCGACGCGTGATGCCGTCGGAGCCGTCCGGTGCTGCTTACTCGACCAGCGGCGCGCACCGAGCACCGAGCACCGCGCACCGCGCGCTGCGGCGCTGCGGCGGTGCGCGCCGCCCGCCGCCCGGTCCGCGGCGCGTCCCGGCTCGGGCTACGCCCGAGTGCTCAATTCTGCGGGTACGCGGTCCAGCCGGCAGTCCAGTCGTCGGCGCCCACGCCGCCGATGAACGTGGCGGTCGTGTCGAAGCCGGCGGGCGGAGTGGCGGCGTTGGCGGGGAGCAGCGCGGGCGAGGCCGCGGCGGGCTTGAAGCTCGGAGCGGTCAGGCTGGTCGCCGCCGCGGGGAGCTGCGGATCGACTTCCTTGTTGTTGAGCGCCCCGCCACGGAAGTAGGCGGCCTCGTCGAAGTTGCCATCGTTGTCGGTGGCGTCGACCCAGTTCGCCTGGCCGGCGTTCTGGAAGAAGATGCTGTTCTTGACGAACAGCGTGGCCGGGGTGTTCAAGACCGTCGACGCGTCCCGCACGTCGATCGGCACACCGCCGACGTTGTAGACGATCGTGTTGAGAATCTGGCCGGCGGTGCCGCGGCGCAGCAGCATGCCGCGCTTGGCGCCCGTCGGGGTGTCAGGACCGATGATGGTCGTGTTGTAGATCACGGGGCTCGAGCGGGGCACGCTATCGAATGCCGTCGGATGGTTGTCAGCCTCGAAGCCGTTCTCGCCCAGGTTGTTGCCGATCTGGATGACGAGGAACTGGACCTTGCCAGTCCAGCCGAAGTCCCAGTCGAGGCCGTCGTCCTGGCCCTGCGTGATGACGGCGTGGGTGAGGCCCACGGTTCCACCGAAGAACTCCATGCCGTCATCGGAGCCCTGGTGAATCTGGATGAAGTCGAGCGACGTGGCGCTGCCGCAGCCGCCGACGGTGAGGCCGTTCAGCTCCTTGGTGGGCGCGAGCTCGAAGCCGGCGAACTCGACGCGGACGTACTTGAGCTTGCCGCAGTCGTGGGCGTTGTCTGTGCCGCCGAACTTGGTCTCGGCCTGGTCGGCCGGGAAGCCCTCGATGGGCTGATCGGCGCTGCCCGTGTTGAGGATGGCCTTGCCGAGCAGCACGACGCCGCCCCAGTCGCCGGGAACGCGCGTGCCGACGTCCTTGGCGCTGGTGAAGACGATCGGGCGGACAGCGGTCCCCTGGGCGTCAATTTTGCCCTCGCGCGTGATGACGAGCGAGGTCATCGGCTCACCCTTCACGATGACGCCGGGCTCGATGGTGAGCGTCGCGCCGTTCTTCACAAACACGTGCTTCTTGAGGAAGTAGATGTTGGGGAAGGTCCAGGTGGTGTTGGCGGTGATGTCGACGGTGACATCGACGTTCATCGGGCCCGCGTCGGGCGTCATGGGATCCGCGTCAGTGGTGTCGGCGTCAATCACGGGCACCGCGGCGTCCGGAGTCACCATGTCGTCATCATCGCCATTGTTGTCGCTGTCGTCGCAGCCGACGAGACCCGTCAGCGCGACCGCCGCAAACAAGAAGCCAATCTTAGAATTCTTCATTTCTCTTCCCTTTCCCTTTCAATGAAAAGACCTACCCGACGCGCGCTGCCGCGCGCCGCACTACCTGGGCGCCCACTCCAGTGAGAGACCGACCGTGAGGCCGGGGAGCGAGCGCTGCACTTCCACTGGTCCCTGGACGAACACGACCGCCTGGTTCATGAGGTTGGTGCCAGTAAGCTTCAGCTTCCATTCGGGGCGCAGCTTGGCGCTGGCCGCGAAATCGAGGCGGTGGAAGGTCGACTCGTAGACGTCGGGCAGGCCGCTCGAACCGACCTCGGCGATGCGCTTGGCGAACACGTTGTAGAGGAAGGACACCTCGAGGCCCTCCTGCTCGTCGGCCCAGCCGAGATCGAGGTTCACGACGTAGGGCGACTGGCCCTGGAGCGCGCGTTTCTGGCTGGTCAGGGTGCCGCGGTCCGCGCCCAGATCGACCTCTGACTGGATGAGCGTCAGGTTCGCCGCGCCGCGGAAGCTCTTGAGCGCCGGCGAGAACCTGCCGAAGCCGCCTCGCGCCTCGAGCTCGAGGCCGTAGACGTCGGCGCCGTTGGGCCCCTTGGTGTTGTCGTAGAAGAGGTTGCCGGTGGGGTCGACGATGATGAGCTCGATCGGGTCCTTGAACTTCTTGTAGAAGCCGCTGACCGCGAGCACCTCGCGCTCGGCGGGGAAGATCTCCCAGCGCACATCCGCGTTCTGGATCGAGGTGTTCACGAGCTCGGGATTGCCGGTGATGGTGCGGCGACGCGCGAAGTCATAGAAGAGGAAGGGCGCGAGCTCGCGGAACTGCGGCCTGGCCAGCGTCATGCTGTAGCTGGCCCGCAGGTTCATGCGCTCGGTCAGTCCGTAGACCACGGCGGCGGCGGGCAGGATGTCGTTGTCGATGCGGTCGACCGACTCGCGCATGGGATCCGGTAGGATCTCGTTGCCGGCCAGGATGGACTGCACCGCGCGCTCGAAGCGCACGCCGAGGATCACGCGCAGCGGCTCGGCGAGCTTGTAGTCGCCCACGATGAACGCACTCGAGACCAGCCGGTCGGCCTGGTAGCCGTCGTCGGCTTGGGTGCGCTCGGTGAGCAGCCAATCGGTACCCATGCGCGAGATGGCGAGCATCTCTTCGGCCGGAATGCCGAGCAGCGCGAAGTCGGTATTCTGAAAGTCGTAGCCGAGGCGGCGCGCCGAGAAATCGCGCGAGTTGTTCTGCGCGGTAGCGCCGATCTTCACCGAGCCACGCGCGAACGGCAGGGAGAGATCGAAGCCACCCCCGCCCGAGTAGTCGTTCAGCGCGTTGAACTGGCGCTCACCGCTCAGCGTGAGCTCCATGAACCGCCGCTCGGGCTGGAACGTGTAGTAGAGGTCGCGCGTGTCTGGCTCCTCGCGCGACGTGACCGAGACGTTGCCCTGCCACTTGAGCTCGAGGCCGCCGGCCTTGGTGAAGCGATGGTTGCCGGAGAGCTGCGAAAAGCTCAGCTGGCGGGCCGAGTACTGCAGGCGATCCCGCTCGTAGTCGAAGTCGTCCTGTTCCGAGAAGCCCGTCTCGAACAGGCCGCGGTCGTCAGCAGCTCGCGAGAACAAGGTGAACAGGCCCAGCGAGTGGTTGTGGTCGATCTGATAGCCGACGTTGCCGAGCGCGCCCCAGCTGACCGTCTCTTCGCCGAGCTCGATGACGCCCTCGTCCTTGGCCTTGATCTCGCCCGCGTCGAGCGCGGTGCGGGCCACGAAGGTCTTGCGGACCTGCAGCTTCTGGCCGTACTGCACCGAGGCGAGGTAGCCGAGCTTCTTGCCGCCGCTCAACCGGAGCGTGTCACCCACGCCGGCGCTGAGGCCCCAGCTCGGGTAAGCGTTGCGGCGATCGAGCGCCCAGGTATTGCGCAGCGAGCGCGCCGCGGCCGTGCGCGCCGTGGGCTCGAGATCGTTCACGGAGCCGTCGGTCGGGATCGCGTCGGGCAGCGCGCGTGTGCCGTCGTCGAAGCCGAGTCCGTCGGTGGCGCCGCCGTCGTACGTCAGCATGTCGCGGAAGGTCGTCTCGCTGTCGTAGGTGCCGGTGAGCTTGAGCTTGAGCTCGAAGTCCTCCGGGTAGGAGTTGGTCTCGATGAGGAGCGCGCCGCCCGAGAACGTGCCGGGCAGGTCGGCCATCCAGCTCTTCACGACGGTGAGGTTGGCGAGCAGGCTGGTCGGGAAGAGATCCAGCGGCACCGCGGGGTTGTCGGGATCGGGGCTGGGCAGGGGCACGCCATTCAGCAGCGTGATCGAGTAGCGGCCGCCGAGGCCGCGCACGAACACGTACTTGCCGCCCACGACCGTCGCCGAGACCACACGCTTGACCGCGTCGCCGGCGTTGGAGTCGGGCGAGCGCGCGATCTCCTGCGAGCTGATGGTGTCCTGGACGACCGCCGACTTCTTGCGCGCCTGGAGGTT
>JBKJOI010000819.1:0-14902 GCA_046595695.1 Haliangiales bacterium
GTTCACGCGGTAGCGCACGCCGTCGGGGGTGCCGTAGGCGAGGTCGGTCTCGAGGCTGTTCTCGAACTCGGCGCGCTGGCGATCCGACATCATGCCCATCGCGAAGGCGGCGATGACCTCGCGGGTGAGCGGTTGCACATCGCGCACGGTGCGCAGCTCGCCCTTGATGCGGAAGATCGGCGGTAGCCCGGCCTTGAGGTGGACGTCCGAGGCGCCCAGCTGGCGAGCCGCCGCCAGCACCCGATCGAGGATCTGAGTGCTCATCCCACACGAAGATAGCACGTGTTACGCTACGTCCGATCGATGGCAACGCGCTGCCCTCAGTGTCAGGCCGAAGTATCCGTCGGCGCGGCGTTTTGTGCCGTCTGCGGCGCCGGGCTCGCAGGTGGGGGCTCCCGCCCGGGGGCTGGACCCGGCGAAGGCGATTCGCCGTCCTTGTTCGAGCTGCCCGCGAGCAAGCGCGGCCGCTGGGTGCGCGTGGCCACGGTGCTCACGCTCGACGCGGTGCTCGCCGGCGCGGGCGTCGCGATGATCCTGTCGTACGCAGGCGCGCGCGCCGAGGCCGCGCGGCCGCACGTCGCGGCCATGCCGCCGACGCTGACCGAGCGGCCCACGCTCGAGGGTGAGGTCGAGGTCGCGCCGCCGCGCGTGGTCCGGCCGGGTGAGCCGCGGCCCGAGCCGAGCACCCCGGGTCCGGACGGTCCGGGCAAGCCGAAGCCCGCGCCCACGCCGGTGAAGCCGGGCGACATCGATGGCGGCGACGACGAGGGCGAGGTGCTCGGCGGGATCGCGCGCCGACCCGACGCGGGCGTCCCCATCAAGCCGCCACCGCCACCGCCGGGCGCTCCCGACGCGGGAGTCGCGATCACGCCGCCGCCACCACCGCCCGATCCCCAGGTCGACGTTCCCGATGCCGCGCTACCGGGCGAGCCGCCCCCGCCGCCGGATCCGACCGCCGAGGAGCAGTCGCTCGCGAGCGGCGTGCAGCGCACCGTCGAGGCCCACATGGGCCAGGTGCGGCGCTGCTGGGAGAACGCGGCCAAGTCCAGCGCCGACACCAACCTGCCCGAGGGCCTCATCGAGGTGGAGTTCGCGGTCAGGCCGAGCGGCGACGCGAGGAACGTGCAGATCGTGCAGAACGTCACCGGGTCGGATCAGCTCGGCGCCTGCGTCGTGGCGCTGGTGTCGAGCTGGCAGTTCCCCACCCACGGCGGGGATCCGGTGGTCTTCGTGTGGCCCTTCCTGTTCAAGGCATCCAAGTGAAACCCGATGGATCCGAGGCTGCCGGTGAGAACGCGATGACGACGATGGAGAACGAGAGCCGCATGGTGTCGGGCGCCCGCGAGCTGGTCGCGCACGAGGTGCTGATCGTCGACGCCGACGACATGGTGCACCGAGGCCTCTTGCAGCTGCTCGCGCCCGCGGGGCTGCACCTGACCGCGATCGTCGATCCGGCCAAGGCGATCGAGCTGGTCGGTACCAAGTTCTTCGGCGTGGTCGTGATCGATCTGGACACCCCCATGCCGGGCGGCGGCATCGCGCTCATCAAGCAGGTCCACCATCGCTCGCCGCAGAGCACCGTCATCGTGCTGACGCCGCGCAAGAGCTTCGAGGGCGCGGTCGAGGCCTTCCGGGCCGGCGCCAGCGACGTCATCTGGAAGTCGCCCGAGCAGGTCGAGCACCTGACGAACCGGGTGATCGAGGCCGCCGGCGCGGTGCGCGCGCGCGGCGTGCGCGGCGAGCTCCTGAACGACGTGCACGGCTTCCTCGAGGACACCCTCAAGGTGCTGATGAACGCGGAGCGGCGCTCGGCGGATCTCGCCGACGAGGCCGCCGGCCGCGATCCCAAGCGCTTCGACGGCGACGAGGACGTGCGCATCCTGTGCGTCGACGCCGACGACCGGCTGTTCAAGGCGCTGGTGCAGAAGCCGATCCCGGGCTTCCACTTCACCTACGCGCAGTCGGGCGGCGAGGCGCTCGACCGCATCACCAACTCGCGCTTCCACATCGCGCTGTGCGGGCCGTTCGTGATCGACCTGCCCTCCGAGATGGTGGTGCGCGCGATCAAGTCGCAAGCGCCCGAGCTCATCACGATCGCCTACGTGCCCAACGGCAAGCTCGAGATCTGCGAGACCTCGAAGAACATCCCGATCGTCGACAAGTTCACCCAGACGTCGCAGCTGACCGATCGGCTGTCCGAGCTGGCCGAGGCGCACAAGGCGCGCAGCAAGGAGCGCCGCTACCTGCAGGCGTTCCGCGAGAAGAACTACGAGTTCCTGCGCCGCTTCGCCGAGCTGCGCCAGCGCATCGAGAAGTCGCTGTAGGCAGCGGGGCGGGGGCCGCGCGCTACGCCTACTCGCCGACGCCCTCGACCACGCCGATGAACGGCAGGTTGCGGTAGCGCTGCGCGTAGTCGAGGCCGTAGCCGACGACGAACTCGTTGGGGATGGTGAAGCCCAGGTAGTCGATCGGCACGTTCTGCAGGGCGCGCTCGGGCTTGTGCAGGAGCGACGCGACCTTCAGCGTCTTGGGCGCGCGCGTCTTGAAGTTGTCGAGCAGGTAGTGAATCGTGAGCCCGGTGTCGACGATGTCCTCGACGACGATCACGTGCTTGCCCTCGATGGGCTTGGTCAGATCGTGGGTGATGCGGACCACCCCCGAGGACTTGGTCTCGTCGCCGTAGCTGGCGATGCCGATGAGCTCGAGCGTGCAGGGCAGGTCGATCTGCCGGCACA
The DNA here is from genome assembly GCA_046595695.1 of Haliangiales bacterium. Classification (GTDB taxonomy): domain Bacteria; phylum Myxococcota_A; class Polyangia; order Haliangiales; family SHYZ01; genus JBKJOI01. The sequence goes on from JBKJOI010000819.1 coordinate 2,736, forward strand.
GGTCGGCCAGGAAGATCACCGAGCCCTTCATGACCCCGACCAGCACGAGATCGCGGCCGTCGTTCTTGTAGTCGCTCGTGATCTGCTTGCCCAGCTCGGCCACTCGTGTCGCGATCGCCTCGGCCGAGTGCATCACCCGGCAGCGCTTGCCTTCCATATCGAACATGGCGCGGAGTATGCCAGAGCGCGCGGGCGTGGGGAGGATCAGCCGGCGGGTCGTGCCGCGCCGTTCGCCCGGGCGCCGCGCGCGAGCTTGATGAGCTCGCCGATCACGAGCGGCGCGGCCGCGAAGCCCAGCACCATGCCGACGTCCGCGCCTGACAGCGCCACGGTCTTGAACACCGGCCGCAGCGGATCCACGTAGATCGCCATCGCCTGCAGCGACACGCCGATGGCGATGGCGCCCCACAGGCTCGGGTTGGTGAACAGGCCGAGCCTGAAGATCGAGCGCGTGGTCGAGCGGCAGTTGAGCGCGTGGAACATCGGCGCCATCGACAGCACCGCGAACGCCAGCGTGCGTGCGCGCGCGAGCGCCGGGTCGTGCTCGGCCAGGTGCGCGCCGCCGCCGCCCGCGGCGAGCCAGAACGCGACCAGCGCGCCCGCGCCCATGACCGCGCCGACGCCGAGCATGGACACCCAGTCGCGCGTGGGCATGAGGCTGCCGCCCGCGGGCCGGGGCGGCTGCGACATCTGATCCGGATCCTTGGGGTCCACGCCCAGCGCCAGCGCGGGCAGGCCGTTGGTGATCAGGTTGATCCACAGGATCTGGATGGGCGTGAGCGGCGCCGCCCAGCCCGCCAGCGAGGCGACCAGCACCATCAGCACGATGCCCGCGTTCGAGCTGAGCAGGAAGTAGATGAACTTGCGGATGTTGGCGTAGATCGCGCGGCCTTCCTCGACCGCGGCCACGATGGTCGCGTAGTTGTCGTCGGCGAGCACGAGGTCGGCGGCCTCCTTGGTGACCTCGGTGCCGGTCTTGCCCATGGCGATGCCGATGTGCGCGCTCTTCACCGCCGGCGCGTCGTTGATGCCGTCGCCGGTCATCGCGCAGATGAGGCCGCGCGCCTTCAGCGCCTCGACGATGCGCAGCTTGTGCGCCGCGGTCGCGCGCGCCACCACCGTGATCTTCTCGACGCGGCTCGCGAGCCCCTGGTCGTCGAGCCCGTCCAGCTCGGTGCCGGTCACGACCAGATCGTCGGGCTCGAACATGCCGATCTCGATCGCGATCGCGCGCGCGGTCGCCGGGTGATCGCCGGTGATCATGACCGAGCGGATGCCCGCCTTGCGCGCCAGCGCCATGGCGTCCTTCACCTCGGGGCGCGGCGGGTCGACGATGCCGACCAGCGCGACGAAGGTCAGCGACTTCTCCCAGTGCGCCAGATCCGGGTCGTCCGGCGGGTGCGAGCGCACCGCCAGCGCCAGCACGCGCATGGCCTGCTTGCCCCACTCGGTGGCCACGAGCATGACGCGCGCGCGGTCCTCGTCGGTGAGGCCGCGCACGCCGCTCGGCTCGTAGAGCTTCTCGGACAGCGCCAGGATCACCTCGGGGGCGCCGCGCGAGAACGCGATCAGCTTGCCCTGCTCGTCGGCGATCACGGTGGCCATGCGTCGCGACGAGGTGAACGGCACCTCGCCGGTGATCATGCCGTCGTGGCGCTCCTGCTTGCCCTTCCAGGCAAGGATGAGCAGCGCTGCGTCGGTGGGGTCACCCGTGATCGTGACCTTGCCGTCCGCATCGGCGGCGTTCAGGCGGGCGCCCGAGGCGTGCGCGGCCGCGTGCACGGCGAGCTGGAGCGCCGGGTGTGAGCGGGCGCCGACCACCTCGCCGCCGGCGGTCTGGATCTCGCCCGCGACCGCGCGGCCCTCGCCGCCCACGTGGAAGGTGGCGTCGCCGCCGACCCACACCCGGCGCACGGTCATCGCGTTCTGGGTCAGCGTGCCGGTCTTGTCGGTGCAGATCACCTGGGTCGAGCCGAGCGTCTCGACCGCGGGCAGGCGCCGGACCAGCGCGTTGCGCTTCGCCATGCGCGTGGTGCCGAGGGCGAGCACGATCGTGGTGATCGCCGGCAGCCCCTCGGGGATCGCGGCGACCGCCAGCGAGACCGCGACCAGGAACATCTGCCGCGCGCTCTGCCCAGCGAACAGCCAGCCGGCGCCGAAGACCACCGCCGAGATCACGATGCAGCCGATCACGATCTGCTTGCCGAAGCGGTCGAGCTGCTGCTGCAGCGGCGTGTCCTCGTCCTCGACCAGCGCGAGCATGCCGGCGATCGAGCCCAGCTCGGTGTGCATGCCGGTGTTGCAGACGATGCCGCGGGCGCGGCCGCGCGTCACCTTCGTGCCCATGTAGGTCATGTTCACGCGGTCGGCGAGCCCGGTGGCCGGCTCGAGCTCGAGCGCGGCGTCCTTGGATACCGGCACCGACTCGCCGGTGAGCGCGGCCTCCTCGATCTCCAGGTCCGCGCTCGAGACCAGGCGCAGATCGGCGGGCACCTTGTCGCCCTCCTCGAGCAGCACGAGGTCGCCCGGCACCAGCACCGAGGCGGGCACAAGGCTGGTGTTGCCGTCGCGCAGCACGTGCGCGCTCGGCGCGGTCATCTCGCGCAGCGCCGACAGCGCCTGCGCCGCCTTCTTCTCGTTCACCAGCCCGAGGATGGCGTTGATGATGACGATGAGCAGGATGGCGAGGCCGTCGCCGAAGCGGCCGAGGAAGCTCGCGCCCGGCTCGGGCGCAACGATCGAGAGCACGGTCGCGATCACCGCGGCGCCGAGCAGCGCCAGGACCGTGGAGTCGGACACCTGCGCGAGCAGGCGCGACCAGATCGACGGCGGCGCCTTCTCGGCCAGCTTGTTGGGCCCGAGCCGCAGGAGGCGCTTCTGCGCCTCGTCCGCGGTCAGGCCCTGGCCCAGGTCCGACCACCAGTACTTGGCCACCTGCGCCGGCGGCACCGAGTGGAACGCGCGCCGGTGCGGGCTCGCCGGCTGGCCCGGGACGCCGCCCACGACAGAGGCGACGGGGGCGAGATCGGGCGGAGCTGACGTGGGCTCGGCAGGTGGCCCGGAGGAGCGCGTCGCGGCCATGGCTGGCCGTGACTATTGCACGTCCCGCGCGCTAACGAAGGCGGAACGAGGAGAGCGCGTTCAGGATTTCGGCCTCGTGCAGCGCGGTGACGGTGCCCGTCTTGGCGTCGAGCTCGGCGCCGGTGATTGCGCCCATCACCCAGAGCGTGTCGCCGGGATCGAAGATGGTGCCGTAGACGAACAGCGGCATGGGCGTCGGGTTGCCCGGGATGGGCAGCGTGCAGACCAGGATGATGAGCTTGCCGGTCAGCGGGCCGGCCGCGAGCGGCCGCTCGGCCAGCACCTTCACGTCGCCGTACTGCTTGCGCATGACCGCGAGCAGCTCGTCGCGCCAGGTCGCGTAGTTCTCGTCGGTGGTGCCGGCGGGGCGCGAGCGCCGGGTCACGTTCAGCGTCGGCTGGAAGCCGTTCGAGAGCGCGGCGGCCTCCCACGCGCCGGCGAGCGGGCCGGGTGCGACCTCGCGGTAGCCGGGCGGGGCGCTCAGCTCGAAGGCGCGCGGCTCGGCCGCCTGCACCACGGCGGCCGGCTCCTTGCTCTTGCAGCCGCCGGCGAGCGGCGCGAGTGACGCGAATGACGCAGCGAGGCAAGCGATCAGCCTCACATGTCGGAAGCGTTGGAAGTGAAGGCGACAGACGGTGACGAGGCCGCGAAACATCGCCGCGAGCATACGCGATCGGCTACGATCGAGAGGAACCATGTCAGTCGCCGAAGCCAAAGGCTCTGGGCTGCAGTTCCTGAACCTATCCCGCGAAGCCGACATCCCGCGCCGCAAGCGCGTGTTCGTGAATCGCAACCTGAAGATGCAGGACGTCGACCTCATCGGGTTCGACATGGACTACACGCTCGCCATCTACCACCAGAACCAGATGGAGGCGCTGTCGATCCAGCTCACGCTGCAGAAGCTCGTCGAGAACCGCAGCTACAGCCCGCGCATCCTCGACCTGCAGTACCCATCCGAGCTCGCGGTGCGCGGCCTCATGGTCGACAAGCAGCACGGCCACCTGTTCAAGATGGACCAGTACGGGCACGTGGGCCGCGTCTTCCACGGCTCGCGCCAGCTCGGCCGCGACGAGCGCAACGCGCTCTACCGGCAGGCGCGCATCAAGCTGAGCGCGCCGCGCTACGCCTGGGTCGACACGCTGTTCGCGCTGCCCGAGGTGGTCATGTACCGCCGCCTCATCGACTTCTTCAACCACGAGGACAAGGCCGGCCGGCTCGACTACGGCAAGCTCTGGGAGGACGTGCGCGCCTGCATCGACGAGGCGCACCGCGACGACTCGCTGAAGAACGTCGTCAAGGCGGACATCGGGCGCTTCGTGGTCTTCGACCCCGAGCTCGCGCCCACGCTGCACAAGCTGCGCTCGGCGGGCAAGCGGCTGTTCGTGCTGACCAATTCGCTTTGGGACTACACCGACGCGCTGATGCGCTACCTGCTCGACGCCAAGCTGCCCGCGTACCCGTCGTGGCGCCACTACTTCGACATCGTGATCGTGGGCGGCGCCAAGCCGGCCTTCTTCACCGAGACGAACCCTTTCGTCGAGATCGACACCGCCAGCGACCCGCAGAACGTCAAGACGCTCGGCTCGCCCAAGGGTCACCTCATGCGCGGCCACGTGTACATGGGCGGCAACCTGCCCGACTTCGAGGAGAAGGCGGGCTTCCGCGGCGACCGCGTGCTCTACATCGGCGACCACATCTATGGCGACATCCTGCGCGCCAAGAAGTCGAGCGTGTGGCGCACCGCGATGGTCGTGCAGGAGCTCGAGCACGAGCTCGAGGTCTCGGCTCGCCTCGCCGAGTCGATCGCCCTGCTCGACGAGCTGGATCGGCGCCGCCGCAACCTCGACGCCGAGGTCGACTACCAGAACCTGGTGCTGAAGACGCTGCAGCGGCTCGAGGAAGAGGGCGGCGAGCTGCCCGAGGGCTCGCCGTACCCGTCCTTGCCGGTGGCCAAGAAGGCCACCAAGGAGGCACTCGACCGGCTGCGCCTGGCGCTGCGCACCACCGAGGCCGAGCTCGATCGCCTCGAGGAAGAGGTCGACCGCGCCTACAACCGCGACTGGGGCCCGATCTTCAAGGAAGGCAACGAGCTGTCGCGCTTCGGCGAGCAGGTCGAGACCTATGCCTGCCTCTACACCAGCCGGGTGTCGAACTTCCTCGCCTACTCGCCGCTGCGCTACTTCCGCGCGCCGCGCGACAAGCTGCCGCACGAGCTCTAGAGCGCCGCGACAAGCTGCCGCACCAGCTTTCGAGCCTCCGCGGTAAGCTCCGGCGCGATGAGCCTGCGCCGCGACCTCCACGAAGCCAACCGTCAGAGCTGGAACGCGGCCACGCGCGCGCACGACAGCCACAAGCCGGGCCAGGCCGCGTTCCTGAGGCAGGGCGGCACGACCCTGTTTCCCGAGGAGCTCGAGCTGCTCGGCGACGTGCGCGGCCAGCGCGTGCTGCACCTGCAGTGCAACGCCGGGCCCGACACGCTGAGCGTCGCGGCGCTGGGCGCGCGCGTGACCGGCGTCGACATCAGCGACGAGGCCATCGCCAGCGCCCAGCAGCTCGCCGCCGCGAGCGGCCTCGCCGGTGAATTCGTGCGCGCCGACGTCTACGATTTCCTGGCCGCGGCGGCGCAAGAGCGACGCGCCTGGGACGTGGTGTTCGTCTCGTACGGCGCGCTCATCTGGCTCTCGGATCTCGAGCTGTGGGCGCGCGGCGTCGCCGCCGTGCTGGCCCCGGGGGGCCGACTCGTCGACGTCGAGTTCCATCCGATCGCCTCTCTTTTCGACGACACGCTGACGCGTCGCGCGCCCTACTTCTGGAACGGTCGGCCCATGTCGAGCCCGGGCATCGGCGACTACGTGGCACTGTCGGGCGCCGCGCTGGTGCCCTGGGGCTTCGCCGAGGGCGAGCGCGACTTCGCGAACCCGCACCCGTGCCACGAGTTCGGCTGGACCATGGGTGAGATCCTCGGCGCCGTGATCGGCGCAGGCCTGCGGCTCGAGCGCTTCCACGAGTGGCCCTACACCAACGGCTGCAAGTTCTTCGACGGCATGCAGGAGCTGCCCGGGCGGCGCTGGGCGCTGCCCGAGGGCGAGCCCGACCTGCCGCTCATGTACGGGCTGCGCGCGCGGAAGGACGGCTAGCGTGCGCTTCGTCGCCGGCATGCTGATCGGGCTGCTCCTGGGGGGCGGCGGCGGCTACCTGGTCTTCGGCCGTGGCGCGGGCCAGCCGGTCGCGCAGGCCGCGAGCGCCGACGCAGGCGTGGCCGCCGACCCGGGCGCGAAGAACGCCAAGAAGAAGAAGGGCAAGCCGGGCGGGCGGCGGCCGGGCGGCGGGGTCGCAGGCGGGGAGGGCGACTACTCCGACGAGCCGATTCCCGAGCTCAGCGCGGGCGACCTGGCCCCGGGCGCGGAGGGCGACTCGCTCAAGCCACGCCCGCGCGACGTCGATCTTTCGGCCGAGGGCGGCGAGGTCCGCGACCTGAGCCAGGCGGAAATAGATGGCACGTTCGGGCAAGCTGCGGCAGGCATTACGGATTGCATCACGCAGACCCGCGGACCGGCCCCGGTCACCGGCCGCATCAGCGTGGGTCTCATCGTGGGCCCCGACGGGAAAGTCGCCCGCTCGCGCGTCGAGGCGCCCGCATACCTGCTTCGGAAAGGGCTCTACCGTTGCGTCCGTCGCGAGGTCGGTTCGCTGCGATTTCCAGCAGTTGGGCGGGATACGGTGGTGACGGTACCATTTGACCTCACGTGAATCTTTGGGTCATAAGTGAGTCGATCGGGAAACAGAGCAGGAGTCCTGAGCATCCAGTTAGACGGGTGTTCGTGGCGTTGAGATATGAGACAGAAGACCATTCGAATCAATTGGGCGGGCCGAGTTGCTGCCGCCCTGTTGGCCACGACGGTGGCGTTCACTCCCGCTCGCTCGTTCGCGGCTGAGCCAGAGGACGCGCACGACGAGGTCGGTACGCCGGCGGCGCCGGCACCGGGTACTCCCGCGGCCGAGGGCACAGACGCAGCGGAGGCCGCCGCCGTCGAGCACGCCGACGTCGCTCCCGAGCTCTCGCCGCGCGATCTCGGAATCGGCCAGGCGCTCCCCGAGAAGCCGCCCGAGCACAGGAAGCTCGCGCTGGGCATCGCCGGAGGGGTCTACGGCATCCTCTACGGCTATACGTACATCGCGTGGTACCGGCGCGGCGAGGACTCGCCCACCTTCCAGTTCCACGACGAGGGCTGGTTCGGCATGGACACCTACGCAGGCGGCGCCGACAAGCTCGGCCACCTGTGGTCCAACTATGCGCTGGTGCGCGGCGTCTCCGGCGTCCTCGAGTGGGGCGGCTACAGCAAGAAGGTGTCGCTGATGGCGTCGACCGGCCTGGCGCTCGGCTTCTTCACGCTCGCCGAGGTCAAGGACGCCTACAAGATGCAGTACGGCTTCTCGTGGAGCGATATGGTCATGAACCTGACCGGCGACGCGCTCGCGATCGCGCTGGAGCTATCACCCGAGCTGGACAGCATGTTCGACCTGCGCGCCGAATACTTCCCATCGAAGCCGTTTCGCGACTCCATCGCCGAGGAAGGGCCATTCAACTCGTCCGAGGACTACACCGGCCAGCGTTACTTCCTCGCCTTCCACCTGGCCGCCATCGAGCCGCTGCGCGAGAACCGCTACCTGGGCTGGACCGAGTACTTCGACGTGTCGGTGGGCTTCCAGGCCGCCCACTTCAAGCCCGAGTACGCCGACCCAGCAGATCACTCGCAGTCGCTCTTCGTGGGCGTCGCGCTCAACTTCCAGCGCGTGATCGACAACGTGCTCATGCCGCCGCCGCTCTCGGGTCGCCAGGCCGGCACCGGCGTGCGCGCCCTGCGCATGGCCAGCGAGCTGATCCAGGTGCCGTACACGACGCTGCGCCTCGGCGGCTTCGAGCGCACCGGCCCGGATCTCGACCCGCCGACCTCGACGATCACGCTCTCGAATCCGCGCACGCACTGACGCGCCCCCCCGGGGGACAGGATCGTCAGCCTAGATCCTGTCCCCGATCCGGAGTCGCTACAGGTCGGCCTTCGCGCCGGCGTAGAAAGCGTCGAGGATGGCCTTGTACTTCTGCTCCACGGCCTTCCGCTTCACCTTGAGGCTCGCGGTCAGCTCGCCGTTCTCCTGCGTGAAGTCAACGGGCAGGATGGCGAACTTCTTGATCGACTCGTAGCTCGCGAGCGTCCGGTTGAGCTCGTCCACGCCCGCCTGCACGAGCGCGAGGATGCCCGGGTCCTTCGTCAGCTCCAGGTACGACGCGCCCGGCTTGCCGTGCTCGGCCGCCCACTTGCGCGCGGCCTCCTCGTCGATCGTCACCAGCAGGCTGCAGAAGTTGCGGTTGTCGCCGTGTACGACGACCTGGCTCACCCACGGGCAGATCACCTTGAGCTTGCCCTCGATGGCCTGCGGCGCGACGTACTTGCCACCCGAGGTCTTGATGAGGTCCTTCTTGCGGTCGGTGATGCGCAGGAAGCCTCCGTCCTCGACGTGCCCGATGTCGCCGGTGTGCAGCCAGCCGCCGCTGTCGAGCGCCTCGCGCGTGGCGTCGGGGAGGTTGTGGTAGCCGCGCATGATGCCGCGGCCGCGCAGCAGGATCTCGCCGTCCTGGGCGAACTTGACCTCGGTGCCCGGCATCGGCTTGCCGACGGTGCCGAAGCGGTAGGCGCCGGCGTGGTTGACGAACGTCGCGGCGCTCGACTCGGTCAGGCCGTAGCCCTCCAGGATGAGGATGCCCGCCGCGTGGAAGAACTCGGACAGGTCGCGCGCGAGCGGCGCCGAGCCCGAGATGAAGAACCGCATGCGCCCGCCGAACCGCTGCTGCAGCTTGGAGAACACCAGCCGGGTCGCGAGGCGGTACCTGAACGCGAGCCAGCCACGCGGCTGCTTGCCGACCTGCACCAGCGCCGAGACCTGGCGCCCGACGCCGAACGCCCAGCGGAAGATCTGCCACTTGAGCCCGCCGGCCTCCCGGGCGCCGGCGACCACCTTGTTGTGCACCTTCTCGAAGATGCGCGGCACCGCGGCCACGATCGTGGGTCGCACGACCGCGAGGTTGTCGACGATCTTGTCGACGCGGCCGTCGATCGCGGTCGGGAAGCCGATGCGGATCTGCGCCGCCGAGAGCACCTTGCCGAAGCTGTGCGCGAGCGGCAGCCACAGATACTGCAGGTCGTCGGCGCGCAGGAGCTCGAGCGCCTCGATGGCCTCGGCCTCGTAGAGCCAGCAGTCGTGGGTGAGCTCGACGCCCTTGGGCCGGCCGGTGGTGCCTGAGGTGTAGATGAGCGTGGCCAGCGAGCCGGGGCCGACGCCGCGCGCGATCTCCTCGTAGCGGCCGGGCGCCGCGCGATCGGCCGCCTGGCCCTGCGCGATCACGTCGGCCAGGGTCACGATCCAGCCGGCTTCGCCGCCCTTGCCGTCGATCACGACCACGCGCGCCAGCGTGGGCAGCTCGGCGCGCCGGGCCACCAGCTTGGCCGCCTGCGCCTCGTTCTCGACCACCGCGATCACGGTCGCCGAGTCGGCCACGATGTACGCGCAGTCGTCGGGCGTCGACGACGGGTAGATCGTCGTCGTCGCGCCGCCCGCGCACAGGATCGCGATGTCGACCAGCATCCACTCCCAGCGCGTGCCGGCCAGGATCGAGACCCGCTGCTCGTCGCGCAGCCCGAGCGCACGCAGGCCGCAGGCCAGCGCGCGCACCTGCTCGCCCACCTGCTTCCAGGTCAGGCTCTTCCAGGTCTCGTTCTGGGGGAATCTGAACGCTTCGCGGTCGGGCGTGGCGGCCACACGGGCCAGAAACATGTCGGCGACGGAACGGTAGTGCTTGGACAACGCGGCTCCTCCTGGGCCGCGATGTTAACCACAGGTTGCGCTCCGGGCGCGCTTGTGGCGGTGTGCTCCCGTGGACGTCGCGGTGATCGGTCTGGGCTCGGCGGGTGGTGCGGCGGCGGCGCTCCTGGCGCGCGCCGGCCACCGCGTGACTCTCTTCGAGCGCGTGCCCGAACCGAGCGCGGTCGGCGCGGGCATCGTGCTGCAGCCGACCGGGATGGCGGTGCTGGATCGTCTGGGGCTGTGCGACCGCGTGGTCGCGCGCGGCGCGCCGATCACGCGGCTGCGCTGCCTGCACGGCGGCGCGCAGCCGCTCGTGGACCTGCACTACCGCGTGCTGGGCGCCGATCTCTACGGCGTCGGGCTCCACCGCGGCGTGCTCTTCGAGGCGCTCCACGACGCGGCGCGCGCGGCCGGGGTGCGGCTGGTCTATGGCGTCGAGATCGTGGAGCTCCTGCGCACGCCCGCCGGCCGCGTGCTCGTCGATGACGACGGGCAGGCGCACGGACCGTTCGCGCTCGCGGTGGTCGCCGACGGCGCGCGCTCGAAGCTCGCGGCGCAGGTGCAGCCGGGGCGGCGCTCGGCGCTCTATCCGTGGGGCGCGCTGTGGTTCGTCGGCGTCGACGCGGAGCGACGCTTCCAGGGCGAGCTCCTGCAGTGCGTGCGCGGCTCGCGGCGCATGCTCGGGCTCTTGCCGACCGGGCTGGGGCCGCAGAGCCGGGATCTCGACGGTGACGCGACGCGCGAGCTGCCGCTCGTGAGCCTGTTCTGGAGCCTGCGCGCCGATCGCGTCGCTGCCTGGCGGGCGGCCGGCCTGGACGCGTGGAAGCGCGAGATCCTGGCGCTGGTGCCGGCGGCGGACCGCGTGCTCGCGCAGATCGAGTCGCCCGACCAGGTGCTGTTCTCCGCGTACCACGACGTGACCATGTGGCCGTGGGACGACGGCGATGTGGTCGTGCTCGGCGACGCGGCGCACGCGATGAGCCCGCAGCTCGGCCAGGGCTGCAACCTGGCGCTGTGGGACGCGGCCGTGCTCGCCGACTGCGTCGCCGCGGCCGAGGCCGCCCACGCCGGCGTGCCCGCGGCGCTCGACGCCTACTCGCGCGCCCGCCACGGTCACCTCGGCTGGTTTCAGCTGGCCACGCGCTGGCTCACGCCGCTCTTCCAGGGTGACTCGCGCGCGCTCGGCTGGCTGCGCGACGCCTTCATGCCCATCGGCGCGCGCCTGCCCTGGGTGCGCCGGCTCATGATCGCGAGCATGTGCGGCACCGCCACCGGGCTCGTCTCGCCCAGGCTCGTGCTACCGTCGCGGCCGCCGCCGCTGCCCACCTTGGCCGCCACCCGGGCGCGCGCGCGCGACGAGGAGCTTCGAGCGGAATGAGCGCGGCCATGCAGGACGAGACGCTGGACGTGATCGTGGTCGGGGCCGGCCTGTCCGGGCTGTGCGCGGCGCGTGCGCTCACCGCGGGAGGCGCACGGGTCGCCGTGCTCGAAGCCCGCGATCGCGTCGGCGGCCGCACGCTGACCCGGCGAATCGGCGCGGGCGACTTCGATCTGGGCGGCCAGTGGCTCGGGCCCACGCAGGACCGCCTCGAGGCGCTGGCGCGCGAGCTGGGCGTGGCGACCTTCCCGACCTGGCACCAGGGCACCAAGATCCTCGACCTGGACGGACGCATCTCCACCTACGAGGGCCACATCCCGTCCCTCGCGCCGGCCGGGCTCGCGGATCTGCAGAAGGGGCTGTGGCTCCTGGCGGCGGCCGCGCGCCTGGTGCCGCTCGCGGCGCCGGGGCGCGCGCGCGGCGCGGCGCGGCTCGACGGGCTCACGGTGGAAGCGCTCAAGCGGCGCGTGCTGTGGAGCAAGCCGGTGCGCGATCTCTTCGACGTCGCGGTGCAGGTGGTCTTCGGCGCCGAGCCGGCGGAGATCTCGCTCCTGCACTTCCTCTTCTACACGCGCGCCGGCGGCGGGCTCATGCAGCTCGTCGAGATCGAGCACGGCGCGCAGCGCACCCGCTTCGTGCCCGGCGCACAGGCGCTCTCGCTGCGCCTGGCCGCGCCGCTCGGCGAGCGCGTGGTCACCAGCGCCCCGGTGCTCGCGATCGACGATGGCCCGGCCTCGGTGCGCGTGTCCACGCGCGCGGGCAGCTTCCGGGCCCGGCGTGCCATCCTGGCCGTGCCGCCGCCGCTCTACGACGGCATCGCCTTCACGCCCGGGCTGCCGGCGCCGCG
>JBKJOI010000130.1:0-15868 GCA_046595695.1 Haliangiales bacterium
TCGGCGCGCGCGAGCTGCGCCTCGGCGGCCTCCAGCTCGGCACGCGCGGACTGCACCTCGGCATCGAGCGAGGCCCGGTCACCGCCGGCGGCGAGCCTTGGCGCGATGGTGGCCAGCACCTGCCCCTTCTTCACTTGCATGCCGAGCACCGGGGCCGGGTTGCTGACGATGACCCGGCCCGCGGAGGCGGCGGTGAGCCGTGCCTCCGTACCCGCGGCGGGCTGGATCTGGCCGTTCGCGCGCACACCGCCCTGGAGCTCCCGCTCCTCGATGGCCGCGGTGGCGAACGTCGTCTTCCACTGCTGCTCCTTGAGGAAGGTGATGCGGCCCCCGGCCTCTTCCTCCCCGCCCAGCGCCGCCATCGCGCTCGTCGCATCCGGGTAGACCTGGCAAGGACCGATCGGGAAGGAATCCGTGAGCTGCGACCCCTCGATGGTCATGCTCATCTCGCACGCGCCAGCGACCGTGGGCTTGATGGCAGGTCGAAAGATCCCGGGGTTCGACGGCTTGTCCGCGCGACCGGAGAGCGTCGTGCCATCCGCCATCTTCACGGTGATCGTCGCCGTGCCCTCGGTCACGGCCTTGAAGCTCGGCATCTCGGTGACGTGCGCGGCGAATCCGACTTCTTGCCCGACGACGAGCGGCTTGTGCTCCATGAAGAGCTCGGTGCGCGTGGTCCAGAGTGTGACGGACTGACCGGGAAGCTCCTCGGCCTCGGCCTTGCCCCCATGGTCCGGGTGATTGCCTTTCTCGTCGTGCTCGTGGGGATGGCCCTTGCACGCGAAGAGCGCGAACGTCGCGCTGCACGCGACGATGTGGAGGATCAGCTTCTTGTGGTTGCGCGACATGATCATGGGCGTGGTCTCCACTACGGGCGGCGCCCCAGGGCGCGCCAGAGCTCGATCTCGGTGTTCTTGGCCTCGCGACGTAGCTCGAGGTAGCGAAGCCGCACGTCGCGTCCGGTACGGTAGGCATCGAGCAGCTCGAAGACGGGCCGCTCGCCCTCGCGGTACGCCACCTCCGCGGCTCGCAGCAGGTCGTCTATCTTGGCGAGCTGCGTGTCGGAGAACTGGCGTGCCTGCGCGATGCGGCGACTCAGCTGATCGTACGCCGAGCGTACGATCGCTGGAATGCGACGCTCCAGCACGCGAGCCTCCGCCGCTGCCCGCCGCTTGGACGCGGCCGCACGGGCCTGATCCGCCTGGCCACGATCGAAGAGGGATATGGAAACGGCGACGCCGAACACGTAGCCGACCGCGGTCTCGGTGCCCAGGTCGCTGGTCTTGAGCCCACCCGTGACAACCAGGCCAGGGACCCAGCCGCGGCGCGCGGCCGCGAGCTCATCCTCTGCCTGCTCGCCGCGCAACTTGACCGCCTTGTAGTCGTCACGGTCGGCGATCGCGCCCGAGGCGATCGCGTCGAGGCTGGTGGGCAGCGTAGGCAGATTGAGTGGATCGGCGGCGTCGTACAGCGCGTCGGGATCGCCCACGAGCATGCCCAGCCGCCGTCGCGCCACGGCCAGATCGGTCTCGGCGGTTGCCATCAAGTCGTCGTAGGCGGCAAGCTCCAGCTCGAGGCGCTGGACGTCATAGCCCGACGCATCACCGGCCTTCGCACGCTTCTTGACGATCTGGACAAGATTCGCCAGGGCCACCCGGCCTGCGTGAAGAGTCTCGAGCCGGAGACGGCGGTATGCAGCGTCGTAGTAGAGCGCGAGCGCGTCGATGGTGAGCAGGAAGCGCTCCGCGGCGGTCTCGGCACGCGTCGCCTGCACGGCGGTCTCGGCGGCCTCGATGCGCCGGCCACGGCGACCCGAGAGATCGACCGGCACGGCGAGCCGCAGGTAGTTCTCGGGGAAGGACTCCTCTGAAGAGAAGGTCTGCTCGCGATCGTAGGCGATCGATGGGTTGGGACGGACCATAGCGGCGGTCACATCCGCACGGGCGCTCTCGAGGCGTGCTTCGAGCACCTCGATGCGAGGGTCGCTATTCTCGAAGCGCGTGACGAAGTCCTTCTCGCTCAGCGTGGGCGGGTCTGCCGCGATGGCCGCACGTGGCGCGGTGACCGCTGCCAGGGCGAGCACGACCAGTGACAGCGCACCGCCGGGCGCTACTAGGGTCGGTAGTAAACGAGTACACACGTGAACTCTCCTCTGTCGACGAAGCCCCACTAGAAAATGCCTAGGAGGCTCTCCAGTGCGTGGTGAATCGGTCCGGCGAGCGCGGTGGTTCCCACGAGCACGCTCGCCGTCAGGATGGCGGCGGCGATGGCCATCCGCTGCGCGGCCAGGCGTCCGTCACCGCGCGCCGCCAGCACGGCCTCGACGCGTTCGATGACGTCGTTGCGGTTGGGCACGAAGCAGGCGGTGGCCGACCGCGGCACCAAGCCGTTTGTGCGCGACAGGCTCACCAGCGCGCGGGCCACGAACTCGGGCTCGCCGACGGCGATGGCCGCGCGATGGTCGCAGAGCCGCTCCGTGGCGGCGTTCCAGACGGCCACGACCTGGCTGCTGATCCAGGGCGCGCCGAAGAGCGCGGACATCCGCAGGGCGCTTCCGCGCCACAGGTCCCCTTGCTCGGCATGAGCCATCTCGTGCGCGAGCATGGCGCGACGCTCCTCGTCGTCGAGGCGTTCCCAGGCTGCCGAGCTCACGAAGATGCGAGGCTTGAACAGGCCGGCGACGAAGCAGAACGGGGTCGAGGCGGGGGCCAGCAGGATCTCTCCCGCCGGGGACGAGAGACGACGGCTCACGCGCGCGATGCGCTTCAACCCGGCCCGCGCCCTCCAGAGCGTGATGACGTGATGGACGATGCGCGTCGCGACGAGGAACGCGAGGAGGGCCACCGTGGCGACCGCCCACCCTTCGCTCGCCCAGTTGGCTCCGTGGAAGAGGCAGAGGTGCAGATGGTGCAGGTGCTGCGGGCAGTGATCTTCGAGCCCCATCCACGGACCGACGACCGAGTAGCCGGCCAGCACCGTGACGAGCGCGAGACTCAACAGCGGAGGAAGTAGGATCGCGTACGCCGCCGCGCGCCGCTCCGCCCGCGGCCCCGCCGCGCGCAGCCAGGGGCGGCTGACGAGCACGGCGCTGCCGAGGAGGGTGGAACCCACGACGCTGGCCACCAGGAACGCCAGGGCGAAGCCGATGAGGCTGGTCGCCTGCATCACTTGCGTCTCCGGTGCTTTGCGAGCGCTTCCTCGAGGCGCGCCAGGTTCTCTTCGTCGAGCCCGACCGCGAGCTCGACGAACGCGTTCACC
Source organism: Haliangiales bacterium (assembly GCA_046595695.1). Lineage (GTDB taxonomy): Bacteria > Myxococcota_A > Polyangia > Haliangiales > SHYZ01 > JBKJOI01. Next base: position 3,259 of record JBKJOI010000130.1, read on the forward strand.
ACCGGCCCGGCGGACTTCTGGATGAGCTCGGCGACCGTCTCCTCGACGATTCGGCGATGGTACGCGTCCTGACTCAGGGCCGGCCAGTAGAGGAATGCATTGCCTTCCTTCTGCCGGGCCAGGAGGCCCTTCTTGTAGAGCCGGTCGAGCGTCGTCATCACCGTCGTGTAGGCGAGCTTCTCACCGTGCCGGCGAACGACCTCGCGTACGGCAATGGGCGCCTCCTCGGCCCAGACGAGCTCCATGAGTCGCTCCTCGAGAGCGCCGAGTACACGAGCAGCCTGCGAGAACGTACGCATGGAGACTGCCAAAACTAGTACGCGACGGTCCTACGAGTGTCAATAGTAGCTGCGTCTTCCAGACGAGCAGCAGCGACCCGGGGAGCGCCGACAGGCGTTCGAGGCCGACCAGAGGGCCCGCGGTGCTGAGCCCGAGCCGGGCGGCCACGTCGAGAAGCGGGCGACAGAGGTGCGGGCGTCGACAGGCCTACTCTCGTTGAAAGTAGACGCACCCCTCATGCGCGGGTGGATGGCTACTCGGCGAGCAAAGCGGCCAGGTCGACCGAGCCCTCGAACACCAGCCGCGCGGGGCCGCGCATGGTCACACCCGAGTAGTCCGGGGCGACCGTGATCGCGAGCGGCCCGCCGAGGAGCTGCACGCGGATCTCCTTGCCGACCGCCGAACGGCCGGTGAGGCAGGCGGCGACCGCGGTGGCGCACGCGCCGGTGCCGCACGCGAAGGTGATGCCCACGCCGCGCTCCCAGACCACGAGCTCGATGTGCTCGGGCGACACCATGCGCGCGAACTCGGCGTTGGTGCGGCGCGGGAACGACGCGTGGGTCTCGAGCGACGGGCCGTACTGCATGGCGCGCGTGCGCAGCGCCGCGCCGGTCTCGGCGACGAAGGTGATCGCGTGCGGGTTGCCCATGGACACCGCGGTGATCGGCGTGGTGCGGCCGGCCAGGTCGAGCGGCTGCTCGAGGACGCGCTCGTCGGGCGCGCCGGTCATGGGGATCTCGGCGCGGGTGAGGCGCGGGCGGCCCATGGACACGGACACCGTGTCGACGAGGCCGTCAGGCCCTGTGGCGACGGCGCAGGCGAGCACGCCCGCGCCGGTCTCGATGCGGATCACCGGCTGGCGTAGCGACGGGTCGCGATCGTAGAGGTACTTGGCGACCGCGCGGATGCCGTTGCCGCACATTTCCGCCTCGCTGCCGTCGGAGTTGAGCACGCGCATGCGCGCGTCGGCGTCGGGAACGGTGGGCGGAAGGATGGGCAGCACACCGTCGCCGCCGATGCCGAAGTGCGGGTCGCACAGGCGCTGGGCCGCGCGGGCGTCGTTCGGCGAGGGCGAGGGCTCGCCGCGCCGCAGGTCGACCACGACGAAGTGGTTGCCGAGGCCCTGGTACTTGGCGAACTCGAGGTGCGCCATGGCGTTCGCCTACGGAGTGGCCGGCGCGGGCGCCGGGGCCGGGACCGGGGCGGGCGCGGGCGTCGGAGTCGCAGGTGCCGGGGCGACCGGCGCCGCGGCAGGAGCGGCCGGCTTGTCAGCGGCAGGAGCGGCCGGCTTCTTCGGCGCGGGCTTCGCGGGCGCAGGCGCGGCGGGCTTCTCGGCGGCAGGCGCGACTGGCTTGTCGGCGGCAGGCGCCGGCACGACCGCACCCGGCGCAGGCGCGGCGCCCGGCACGACCGCACCCGGCACGACCGCGCCCGGCACGACCGGCGCAGGGGCGGCACCCGGCACGACTGGCGCATCGCCCGGGGCGGGCGGCGGCGCGGCCGGATCGTCCGTGGCGCCCGGGACCGGCACGCCGTCCGCGCCCGGGAGCGCCGGGGCGTTGACGCCTGCGTCACCGATCAGGTTCTGGTCGGCCATGGCCTTCGCGGCGTTGCGCGCGCGCATGCGCTGCGAGTACTCGCGCAGGCCCTCCGAGCCCGTCGCGCTCGCGAAGTACGCGAGCGTGATCGAGTTCAGCATGAAGAGCGTGGCCGCGATGCCCGTGAGCTTGGTCAGGAAGTTACCGGCGCCCGAGCCGCCGAAGACCGAGCCCGTTGTGCTGGCACCGCCGAACCCGAGCCCCATGCCGCCGCCCTTACCGGCTTGCAGCAGCACGACCAGGATCAGGAAGAGGCAGATGAAGAAGTGGAAAATTGTAAGAAACGTAACCATGACCGCGAAGTCCTACCCCAAATGCTTCGAGACGGCAAGTCGCGTCATCCGTCGGCGTTGCACGACGCGAGCGGCGCGAGCGATCGCGACGAAGGATTCGGCCTTGAGCGAGGCCCCGCCGACCAGGGCGCCGTCGATGTCCGGCTTGGCCAGCAGCTCGGTGGCGTTCTCGGGCTTGACCGAGCCGCCGTACTGGATCCTGACCCGATCGGCGAGCTCGGCGCCCCAGCGCTCCTTGAGCTTCTCGCGGATGAACACGTGGACGTCCTGCGCCTGCTCGGGCGTGGCGGTGCGCCCGGTCCCGATGGCCCACACCGGCTCGTAGGCGATCACGACCTTCTCGGCGTCGACGAGCGTGAGCGGCGCGAGCGCGCCCTCGAGCTGCGCGGTGATGCGACCGAAGGTCTCGTTGGCGTCGCGCTCCTTGTCGGTCTCGCCGACGCACACGATGGGCGCGATCCCGTGGCGCAGCGCCGCGCGCGCGCGCAGGCCGACCGCCGCGTCGGTCTCGCCGAAGTGCTGCCGGCGCTCGGAGTGGCCGACGATCACGTACTTTGCGCCGACGTCGACGAGCAGCGGCGCCGAGACCTCACCGGTCCACGCGCCCTTGTCCTCCCAGAAGATGTTCTGCGCGCACAGCTTGACCCGGCCGGTCTCGAGGCGCTTGCCGACCGCGTGCAGCGCCGTGAAGACCGGCGCGACCGCGACCTCGACGTCGCGCAGCGAGCCGAGCGAGTTCTTGATCTCGGTCACCAGCGCCAGCGCCTCGGCGACGGTGTTCTGCAGCTTCCAGTTACCGACCACGATGGGTACCCGATGCATGCGCGGCACGCTACCACGGCCGCCCGGCGCCCGCGATGGCGCTAGCCGCTCAGAATGATGGCCAGAGCGTCGGCCGGTGCTCGGGCTAGCCCTGCGCCCAGCGGATCTCGAAGCGGCAGGCGGTGGCACCGTCGGCCTCGCACTGCAGCTGGCGCGCGACCGCCTGCGCCGCGCCGGCCAGCTCGGCGACGCGCTCGAGCGCGCCCTCGACCAGGCAACAGATGAGCGGCTCGCGCGGCGTGCCGGTGATCTGCACCACGCTGCGTCCGGCGGTGCCGTCGACGCGCACCTCGCCCCAGCTGTGGTAGCGGTTCCAGTACTCGGTGGCCGCGCCCAGCACCTCGGACGGCGACTGCGACGCCGGGTCGGCGCCGAGGAAGCGCGCGAAGGTCGCGCTCATGGCCGCGCGGCCGAGCTCGCGTGCCACCTTGCGCGGGTCGCGCACCTGCGCCGGCACCGAGCGCAGCACCGCGATGAGCCGCTCGGTCGGGAACCAGTCGTAGGGCGCCACCGTCGGGCGCAGCACCTCGGCGAGCGGCGGGTGGTCCTCGCAGGCGCGCCTGACCCAGGCCGAGCCCAGCCGGTTGCCCAGGATGCGGTAGGCGACGCGGAAGAGCGCGCCGCGGCTCTCGCCGAGATCCTCGACCACGGGCGGGCCGAGCGGCTCGTTCAGGCGCCGCGTGCCCGAGCCGGCCAGATCGGCCGCGCGCATGGCGCCGTACGGGCTGATGCCGGCCGCGAGCGGCGTCCGGTCGATCTCGGGCGGATCCGAGAGCGCCTGGCCGAGCGCGGCGGCGAACTCGACCGCGCCGGCGTAGCGGTCGCCGGTCCGGGGCGCGAGCGCACGCAGCAGCACGCGGTCGACCGAGGGCGCGAGCTCGGCGCGCAGGTGCGACGGCGAGGCCGGGCGATCCTGGAGCTGGCGCCGGACGACCTTGCTCACGTCGCCGCCGCCGAAGGGCGCGAGCCCGGTCAGCATCATGTAGCCGGTCGCGGCCAGGCCGTAGACGTCGGTGGACGGGCCCTCGTCGCCGGCGGTGAACGACTCGGGCGCGGCGAAGCCGGGCGTGCCCGCGGCGTCGCCGGGGATGCCGCGCCGCTTGGCCACGCCGACGTCGACGAGCACCGCGCGATCACGCACGCGGTCGAGCAGGATGTTGGCGGGCTTGACGTCGCGGTGCACCGCGCCGGCGCGGTGCATGGCGCCGAGCGCGCCCGCGACCTGGGTCATGATCGAGGCCACCTGCTCGATGGGCAAGGGCTCGCCCGACTCGTCGGCGCGCTGCATGAGGTCGGCGAGTTGCTCGCCCTCGACCAGCTCCATGACGAAGTACACATCGTGCTCGCGCGCGCCGAACGCGTACACCTGCACCAGGTTCTCGTGGCGCAGGGCCGCGAGCATCGCGGCCTCCTCGCGAAACTTGGTCACCAGCTCGGCGTCGCGGGCCAGGTCGGCGCGCAGCACCTTGACCGCGACCGGGCGGCCCAGGCCCAGGTCCTCGGCGCGGTAGACCACGCCCATCGCGCCGCGGCTGATCTCGTGCAGGATCTGGTACATGCCGCCGAGCGTGAGGCCGGCGGGCAGCACGTCGGCGTCGGCCAGGTCGCTGTCGGAGATCGTGTCGTGGACCCCGGTCGCGCTCGGCGGCGCGACGATCTCGCCGGGCAGGAGCGCGGTCAGGTGCGCGCGCGTGCGCTTGGCCTCGACCAGCGCGGTGTGCGCGCGCGCGATGACCTCGTTGGCGGGCTCGCCCGGGCCCTGGATGGTCACGCCGGCGCGCACACGCACCTGGATATCGAGCCCGTGCTGCTTGACCGGCGCCTCGGCGATGCCGCGGCGCAGCCGATCGAGCAGCGCCTGCGCCTCGCGCACGCCCAGCGCGGGCAGCACGAAGCCGAGCTCGTCACCGCCCAGGCGGCCCAGGTGGTCCTCGCGGCGCAGCATGCCCTCGCACAGGCTGGTGACGTGGCGCAGCACCTCGTCGCCCGCCTGGTGGCCGTGGCGGTCGTTGATCGTGCGCAGCTCGGCGACGTCGAGCACGGCCACCGCGGGCGGCAGCGAGCTGGTGGCGGCGGCGCGGGCGATCTCGTCGGCGAGCGCCTCCTCGAGCGCGCTCGCGGTCAGCACGCCGGTCAGCGGATCCTTCTGCGCGGTCTCGCGCAGGCGGCTGTGGTCCTCGACGAGGCGGTCGTGGGCGCTGCGCCAGGCCAGCTCGCGGGCCAGCCGGCGGGCCACCAGCGCGAGCGCGTCACGCTCCTCCGAGCTGAAGCGGCGCGCGCCGTCGTCGACGAGACAGAGGGCGCCGAGCCCGCGCGCGCCCGGCGCGTCGAGCGGCACCGCCAGCACCGAGCTCGCGGGCACGCCGTCGATCACGCCGACCCCCGGGATCCCCGCCGACTCGCAGACCACGATGGTCGCGCCCGCGATCAGCGCCAGGTCGCAGCGCCACAGGAGGAGCGCGCGCTCCTCGGGGCGGCCGGGCGGGCGCCGCGTCTTGGGCCAGCGGCCCTCGTGCGGCGGACCCCAGAGCACGCAGTCGGTGACGCGGAAGTTGAGCGCCACGCGCTCCACAAAGATCGCGAGCGCGCCGTCGAGGTCGTCGCCGAGCAGGGTCAGGTCGAACAGGTCGCGCAGGCGGCTGGCCTGGCGCGTCGGGTCCTCGTGCGTGGGCGAGCTGGCGGCCAGCGCGCGCAGCGCCACGCCCGCCAGCGGGCGCAGCAGCACGCCGTCGAGCTCGAGCTCGCGCGTCGCGGGCAGGAGCTCGGCTTGGTCGGCGAGGCCGTAGACTGGCGGCAGCGCGCCCAACCAGTCCTCGCGCATGCGCCGGAGCAGCCAGGCGGCGTCGCGCCGGGGCGTCGAGAACGTGGTGAACACGACATCGGGAGGCTCGGCGGCGAACGCCTTCCACGCCGCCTCGGCGTCGGCGGTGCGGCGCGCGATGACGCCGGCCTCACGCAGCACCGTCTCGATGTCTGCCGCACGCGTCTCGTCCGGCTCGACCACGAGCGCGATCGTCTTTCGCCCCCCCATACCCGTTCCCATGGCCATCCGCGCGCTGGACCTCGCTCCCGACGGAGGGCCTTAACGTATCACGGGCGCGCGTGCGATCGCCGTCCGGACCGCAGGATGAAGCGGACGCAGAGAAACGTGCCGCCCAGGGTGAACGCGAGCCCGATCAGGCCGATGCCGTAGGGCCAGCTCGAGCGCCACCAGGGTCGCCGCGGGGCGTCGCTCGCGCTGGCCGCGGGGTCGTCTTGCGGACCAGGCGCACGCGCCACCAGCCTGGGTCCGGGAGCGGGCACCTCGTGACCGAAGGTGTCGATCACCGAGACCTCGAAGGCGTGGAGTGCGTCGGCCTCCAGGTCGAACGGGCCGCCGCACATGCCGCGGCCGATCGAGGCGCGCCCGTCCTCGATCGGGATCAGGTGCTCGCTGACCTTGCCGCTGGCGAGCGCCGTCGCTCGTACGCGCAGGCGCAGGTCGCGGGTACCGGTCACGGCCAGATCGAGTAGGAGGTGGCTGCTCGGCCCGCAGCCCATCCTCGAGTAGTCGCGTCCCACAACTCTGGGCGAGCCTCGCCAGACCGGTGGCGCCACGTCGGCGGCCGCGACGGACCACGTGAAGCGCTGGGTCCCGAGGTCGAGCGTGTAGGACTTCCCCGGCGACAGCGGCCAGCGGGGCCGCACGAGCGCCAGATCGCCCACGACGTCGCCGTCCTTGGCGATGAACACCACGTCGACGGGCACCGCCTCGCCATCGCTGCGCAAGCGCAGGTCGAACGAAGCCATGTTCCGGATGACCTCGCGAGGGCCCGAGAGTGCGACGAAGCCGCTCGGCGTGAGCGGCGCGGCCGGCCAGACCGCCACGCTGCCGTCCCCCGAGCGGCTCGCGCACATGGCCTCCGCCACCCGGACGCCTGCGACCAGGACCACCGCCGCCACGACCAGGGTCAGCACGCGCGACATGGTCTGATCGTGGCGGGGGAGGGCGCACGGCGCAAGGCCTACCCGGGGTCACCAGGCTGAGTCAGGGCGAGGATGCGCCGGAAGGTGGGGAGAGATGCGCGAGACGTACCGTGGTGGTGGCCGCAGGACCGACGAGCTACTCGAGCGCGGCGATACCCGGCAGCGTCTTGCCCTCGAGGAGCTCGAGGCTCGCGCCGCCGCCGGTCGAGATATGCGAGATCTGGCTGGCCACGCCGGCCTCCTCGATGGCCGCGACCGAGTCGCCGCCGCCGACGACGCTCAGGGCGCGCTGGTTGCCCGCGAGCGCGCGGGCGACGCCCAAGGTGCCGGCCGCGAACGGCTTCTTCTCGAAGACGCCCATGGGGCCGTTCCAGAACACGGTGCGCGCGCGCGACAGCTCGTCGGCGAAGCCACGCGCCGTCTCGGGCCCGATGTCGAGCGCCATGCTGTCCGCGGGCACCGCGTCGACCGACACGATGCGGCCGTTCGGATCGTCGAGGCCGCTCGCGACCACCACGTCGCGGGGCAGGAGGATCGTGACGTTCTTCTCGTCGGCCTTCTTGAGGAAGGCGCGCGCGAGCGGCAGCTTGTCCTCCTCGATCTTGCTCTTGCCCAGGTCCTTGCCCTGCGCCTTGAGGAAGGTGTTCGCCATGGCGCCGCCGATGAGCATCTTGTCGACCTTGGACGCCAGCGACTCGAGCACGCCGATCTTGTCCGAGACCTTGGCGCCGCCGATGATCGCCAGGTAGGGCCGCTCGACCTCGCCGAGGAGCCTCGACAGGAACTCGATCTCCTTGAGCATGAGGAAGCCGGCGCCCTTGTGGCCCACGTGCTTGATCATGCCCACCGTCGACGCGTGCGCGCGGTGCGCGGTGCCGAAGGCGTCGTTCACGTAGACGTCGGCGTAGCTGGCGAGCATCTTCGCGAAGCCGTCGTCGTTGGCCTCCTCGCCCGCGTGGAAGCGCAGGTTCTCGAGCAGCGCCACCTGGCCGTCGCGCAGGTCGGACACGACCTTGCGCGCGCCGTCGCCGACCGGTTCGTCGGTGAGCAGGACGTCCTTGCCGAGCAGCTCGGCGAGGCGCGCGGCCACTGGCTCGAGCGTGAACGCTGGATCCGGACCGCCCTTGGGGCGCCCCAGGTGCGAGCCGAGCACGATGCGCGCGCCCTTCTCGATCAGGTACTGGATCGTCGGCAGCGCCGCGCGGATGCGCGAGTCGTCGGCGATGCCCCGCGCAGGCGTGAGCGGGACGTTGAAGTCGACGCGGACGAAGACGCGCTTGCCCTCGACGGGCAGCTCCTTGACGCTCTTGATCGGCACGTGGTGCTCCTTCGGCTTACAGCTTGGCCGCGACGAACTTGGTCAGGTCGTAGAGACGCTGCGAGTAGCCGCGCTCGTTGTCGTACCAGGCGATGACCTTGACCAGGTCGCCCTGCACCATGGTCGAGAGCCCATCGACGGTCGACGAGTGCGTGTCGCCGTTGTAGTCGCTCGACACGAGCGGCTCGTCCGAGACGGCCAGGATGCCCTTCAGCGGCCCGGCGGCGGCCTTGCGGAAGGCGTCGTTCACGGCGTCGCGGGTGACGGCCTTCTCCACATTCACGGTGAGGTCGACGCACGACACGTTCGGGGTGGGCACGCGGATGGCGAAGCCGTCCAGCTTGCCCGCCATCGACGGCAGGACTTCCTTGAGCGCCTTGGCCGCGCCGGTCTTGGTGATGATCATGTTGAGCGCGGCGGCGCGCATGCGCCGGTAGTCCTCGTGGGGCAGGTCGAGGAGCTTCTGGTCGTTGGTGTAGGAGTGGATCGTGGTCATGAGGCCCTTCGAGATGCCGAAGGTCTCGTGCAGCACCTTGGCGACCGGGGCCAGGCAGTTGGTCGTGCACGACGCGTTCGAGATGATGTGGTGCTTGGCGGCGTCGTAGGTCTCGAGGTTGATGCCACACGCGAGCGTGACGTCGGGATCCTTGGCCGGCGCGCTGATGAGCACCTTCTTGGCGCCCGCGGCTAGGTGTTTGCCGGTCGAGGCCTTGTCGGTGAACAGGCCGGTCGACTCGATCACGATGTCGACACCGAGCTGCTTCCACGGCAGCGCGGCCGGGTCCTTCAGCTTGATGATCTGCACGTCGTCGCCGTCGATCGCGATCTTGTCGTCGGCCTTGTGCTCGACGGTGCCTGCGAATCGGCCGTGCACGGTGTCGTACTTGAGGAGGTGCGCGAGCTGCTTGGCGTCGGTCAGGTCGTTGATTGCGACCAGATCGAAGGCGCCCTTGTCCTCGTGCATCGCGCGCACGAAGCTGCGACCGATGCGTCCGAAACCGTTGATGCCGATGCGAATCTTCGCCATGGGGATCGTGCCTCTCGGGTGCTGGGGTTTAGTCGTAGGCGAATCTAGACGCCTCGCCAGGGGGCGTCAATCGCTCGAGCGCGGCGCGAGCGAAACGGACGTCGGAAGGAGCGGAAGCGACGAGCGCGGGTGGGCGGGAGCGGAGCGCTGGAAATCAGCGCGAGGAGTCGGTGCTGAGATCGTCGGTGACCTGCGCGAGGATCTCGGTGGCCAGGCCGACAATCTGCTTGGCCTCGTAGCCCTGCGAACGGAGCTCCTTGAAGATCGACTTCGCCAGGATTTTCAGCGCCTTGTCACGGTCCTGCACGGACACCTTGGCCACGACGGCGGCGGGCTTGGCTTTGGGCGTGCTCACTTGCGTAGAGACCTGCGGAGCGGTAGCAGAAGCAGCCATGTGGATAAGTCCTCCAGGACAGCGCGAATGGTTGCGAACCACGTGCCATTGGGTAAAGTGGCGAAATTGCATGAGTGCCCCGCACCTTTCGCGCATGAATTTACGCGCTTTGGTGTCTTTACAGCGGTCACCTGCGTAGCGGACTTCGCATCCCATGGCTCGCCCACGTACTGAAATTATTGAAATTTTCCTGGATCTCAACGATCCGGAGGAGGGCGTCGACCTCGCGGCGCGCGTCGCGACGAAGCTCGCTGTAAAGCGCGAGGACATCGCCGCGGTGCGCGTCTTGCGCCGCTCGCTCGACGCGCGCAAGGGCAGGCCGCTCGGCCACCAGCTGCGGGTCGAGGTCGACGTCGGCGAGGCGCGCGCACCGTCGCCGGCACGCCGGCATGCCGAGCCCGGCTCGGCGACCGGGCGGCACGTGGTGGTGGCCGGCAGCGGCCCCGCGGGCACCTTCGCCGCGCTCTGGCTCGCCGAGGCGGGCGCGCGTGTCACCGTCGTGGAGCGCGGCAAGGCGGTGCAGCCGCGCCGCCACGACCTCGCGCAGTTGGTCCGTCGTGGCCAACTCGACCCGGACTCCAACTACTGTTTCGGCGAGGGCGGCGCGGGCACCTTCTCCGACGGCAAGCTGTACACGCGCGTGAAGGACCGCGAGGCCGTCGCCGAGGTGCTGTCGATCCTGGTCGAGCACGGCGCCGAGGAGGCCATCCGCGTCGACAGCCGGCCGCACGTCGGCTCGAACAAGCTGCCCATCATCCTGCAGGGCCTGCGCGCGCGGCTCGAGGGGCTCGGCGTCGATTACCGCTGGTCGGATCCGCTGGAAGATTTTTTCATGCTGGCAGACGGCCGGCTCGGCGCGGTGCGCCTGCGCAGCGGCGCCGAGCTCGCGTGTGACGCGCTGGTGCTCGCGACCGGACACTCGGCGCGCGACATCTACGAGCTGTGCGACGCCCGCGGCGTCGCCCTCGTGGCCAAGCCGTTCGCGATCGGCGCGCGCCTCGAGCACCCACAGCCGCTCATCGACCGCATCCAGTACGGCAAGGATTTCGGCCACCCGCGGCTGCCGGCGGCCTTCTACCACGTCACCGCCAACGTGCCGGCGGGCGGCCGCGAGCGCGGCGTCTACTCCTTCTGCATGTGCCCGGGCGGCTGGATCGTCGACTCGGCGACCGAGGTCGGGCGCCTGGCCACGAACGGCATGAGCCTCAAGCGGCGGGACAGCCCGTACGCGAACGCGGCGATGGTCGTCACCGTGGAGCCGTCAGACTGCGCCGAGTTCGCGCGGCGTCCCGATGATCCCCTGGCCGGCATGGCCTTCCAGCGCGCCTACGAGGAGAAGGCTTACGCGGCGGGCGGCGGCGGCTACGTGGCGGTGGCGCAGCGCCTGGACGACTTCGTTGCCGGCCGCGCGACCAGCGTGGCGCTGCGCTCGAGCTACCGGCCGCGCGTGACCGGCGGCAGCCTGAGCGACTTCATGCCCGCGTACGTGATCGACGCGCTGCGGAAGGCCGTCCCCGCCATGGACCGCACCATGCGCGGGTTCAACTCCGCCGAGGCGCAGTTCGTCGGGATCGAGACGCGCACCTCGGCGCCGGTGCGCATCGTGCGCGACGAGCGTAGCCTGGCGTCGCCCTCGCACCCGGGGCTGTACCCGTCGGCCGAGGGCGCCGGCTACGCGGGCGGCATCGTGAGCGCGGCGATCGACGGCCTGAAGGTCGCGCGCGCGATCGTCGGCACGCCGCGCTGACGTCGCTCGGGCGGCGTCCGGCGTGCGGCGGTGGGCGTCACGGCGCGCCGCAGCGGACGTTGCGCTCGGGATGGTTGGTCTTGGTCCGGTAGAAGAAGTAGTCCGCGGTGTACGGCACGTCGGCGGTGGCGCCGATGTGGGCCGCGTCGCAGCCGGTCGCCGGCGCCAGGCCACCCACGGTCTCGAGGCGCTGGATCGCGGTGACCCGCGTCATCTTGCCGTCGTTGCCGCCGTGGCTCGGGGTGCCCAGCAGGAGCCAAGGAATGGCCGTGGCGTCGACGGTGGCGCCGGCGAGGCGCGCGCCGACCACGGTGCTGCCGTCCTGGTACTCCCAGGTCGGGCCCGCGTAGTGGATGCCGACGACCTGGTCACAGTGCTTGAAGAGGTCGGCCTCAGGCGCGACGAAGGTCCACGCGTGGCCGGTGGCGGTGGCCGCGCACACGTACTTCTGGACGCCGCTGGCGCCGAGTACGAACGCGAGATGCTGGTCGGCGGCGGGCGCGAGCGTCGCCGGGACGCCCGCGGGGCACGCGTGCTGCGAGAGCGCCGCGCTGGTGACGCCGAGATCCTCGTCGTCGTCGAGATCCTCGCTGGCGCAGGCGGCGAGGCCGAGCGAGAGCACGATGGCGTTGCAGGTGAGCACGAGCTTCGAGATGCGCATGGTGGGGCTCCTTGTGGTCCGGTGGTCTCCCGGCGCGCCGCGAAGAAGCACGCGCCGGGCCAGCGCGAGGCGCGAGTAATTGCGCTGCCTCGGCGCCGAGAACCGGGCAAATCTTGCCGACCCGGCAAAGCTTGCCGGCCAGGCTGGCGCGACCAGCGGCCGCGCTCCGCGCTCAGGTGAGGCCGAACTGCCTCATCTTGTACGTGAACGTGCGGATCGGCATCGACAGCAGCGCCGCCGCGCGCGTGCGCACGCCGCCACTCTGCGCGAGCGCGGTGAGCATGCGCTGGCGCAGCAGGTCATCCAGCTCCTCGGCGATGGGCCTCAGCACCGTCGCGTCGGGCGCGGCGAGCAGCGGAGCGCCCACCGGCTCCCCCGGCACCGCGGGCCTGGCGCCGGCGATGCGCTCGGGCAGGTCCTCGAGCTCGAGGTGGTCGTCGTCGACGGTCGCCGCGATCACGTCCATGACGATGCGCAGGTCGCGGACGTTGCCCGGCCAGTCGTA
>JBKJOI010000223.1:0-3704 GCA_046595695.1 Haliangiales bacterium
CCACTTGAGCCGGCGGAACGCCATGTTGGAGAAGAACTGCTTCATCACATTCGGATCGGTGAGCACGCCCACCGAGCCGTTGTTCTGCACGCAGTCGGCGGCCGTGAAGGCGCCCGCCGCGGCGTCGAAGGTGGGGCAGGTGCCCGCGGTCGCGGTGAAAAGCTCCAGGTAGCTGCGGCCCTCGACGACCAGCTGGGCCGCAAAGTTGGGCGCCGAGTCGAGCGCGCCGCCGCCGGTGCGGAAGCTGTCGCGGAAGAAGTCGCGGATCTGGCGCGCGAAGCGTGGATCCTCGAGGTACGCGTCGATGGTCGCCTCGTAGGCGAGCTTCACCGCCGCGGCGTCACCCGCCTGGGTGACGAACTTCATCTCGGCGAGCGTGGGCAGCGTGCCGCGCAGGCGCAAGGACGCGGTGCGCAGCGCCTGGCCATAGTTCAGCTCGCGGTCCTCGAGCAGCAGCTCCCACTCCGTCGGCGTGGCGGCGTCGCCGCCGCCGGGGCCGGCGTCGATGGTGGGCGTGTCGGCGTCGCCGCTGCCGGCGTCGCCGCCTTGGCCGCAGCCGACCGCGAGGGCGGCCGACAGGGCTGCGCCTGCGAGCAAGGTTCGGAAGAGGATCCTGGGATGCATGCGCCTGCTCCTTCTGGTGGAGGTCGCGTCCATGGGCGTCACTCCGTCACGGCCCAGTTGACGATGGGGTCACGGAAGGCCGTGAACGGACCGTTCTGCAGCGCGATGGGATGACCGGTCTGCTGTCCCGGCGCGACGCGCTGGAACAGGAGCGATTGCGGTTCGTTCTCGAGGTTGATCTTGTTGCGCGTCTGCGCGCAGACCGCGGCCTGCGCGGCCGGCGACAGGTCGGCGATGGCGCTCACGTCCCAGGCGTTGCGCGCGGTCGCGTTGCCGCCGGCGTGGCAGCTCGCGCACTGCTGCTCGATGGGGCCGCGCGCGTTGGCGGTGAAGCCGCCCACGTTCACGCAGCCGCCGCCGACCGGGCCGCCCGCGTCGGGCTCGCCGGGCCCGGCGACGCCCGGCTCGATGAGCTTGAAGTGCACCGACATCTTGCATCCAGGGCTGAAGTCGACGAGCACCACGGTGCCGCCGCTCACCGGGCTCGACTCGCCGGGGTTCACGACCAGATCGAGCCCGTAGAAGCTGTCGACGGGATCGGGCAGCGTCTGCGGGCAGTGGCTGACGAACAGCGGGTGCGCGATGTGGACGCCGCCGGCGCCCGCGTTCACGGTCAGCTCGGTCACGTAGATGCCCTGTGCGAGCTGGTTGGCCTTGAAGGTGAGCGTCGCGCCCTCGAGGCCGGCCGCGAGCGTCGACAGATCGACCGAGTTCACCTGGCCACCGAGCAGCGGGGAAAACTTGGTGGTCTCCACCTGCGGCGGCGGCGGCTCGGACGGCGGCACCAGCTCGATCCACTGCCGCACGAGCTCGGCCTGATCGACATTGAAGGAGATGCCCGAGTGCTGGTCGGAGCGGCCGTAGGCGTACAGGCGGCTGGCGCCCGGGTCGCCACCGACGACCAGGTTGGGGTGCCCCATCATGGTGGTGAGCACGTCGGGGTCGGGGCGCATGAAGCCCACGGCGTCGGTGCCGACGTGGCAGGCCGCGCACGCCTGGTTCATCATCGGCAGGATCTGCGCGCTGAACATCGCGGTCGCCGCGCCGTTCGGATCGACGCCTGCGTCAGCGACGGCGCTGGAGACGAACGCACCGTCACAGCCCGCGGCACCGAGCGCGCCGATGAATGTGAAGATGAAGAGGCTCGTTCGCATGCTCGCAGACCAGAGCACCCGACGTGCCATTTGGCCCCGCATCGAGCGAAATCCGCGTTCTCGAACGATATTCGGCGATTAGCCTCGGCGGCTCGCGGGGTCCAGCCCGCAGCGCTGGGGTCTGTAATCCCAGCGCGCACCCTGGCTGAGGTCAACTGTGCCCAGAGTCGATGCCAGGTGGAGCTCAGTCCACGGTCGGGTTTGCAGTCCCCAGGGGTGGGTGGGCCCTATCCCAGCAGTCGCGAAGAAATCATTCGTGATTCGAGGCGAAACCGCTCGGCATGAGGCTTGCTGTCTACCGCCTGCGTAACCCTCGCCGGGAGAGAAACGCAATGTCGACGACGACCAACCGAAGGGCACGCTGGACGCTGGTGGCGGCACTCATCATGGGCCTCACGGGCGGCCTGGTGGCGCCCACCTTAGCCCAGGCTGACGAGATCGTGCGCACCAACGGCGATGCAAACCTTCGTGCGCGCCCGGGTGAGCGAGCCCCCACGCTGGCGAAGCTGCAAGAGGGCCAGAGCGTGCGCGTGCTCGGCCGTCAGGGCCGCTGGCTCAAGGTCAGCGTCAAGGGCAAGGTCGGCTGGATCACCCGGACCCAGGTGGACGACGACGCCGAGCCGGTCTCGGCGCGCGCGACCGCCGACAAGAAGCGCAAGGTGAGCGCCAAGGCCCGCAAGAAGGGCTGGAGTTCGATGGACGACCAGGCCGTGGGCGCCGACGCCGTCGAGGGCGAGGACGAGGAAGAGTCCGCCGCCTCGGATGAAGAGGAGACCGCGGCCGCCCCCGAGGACGAGGAAGAGGCCAGGCCGGCCAAGAAGGTCGCGAAGGCCAAGCCGGTCAAGAAGGCGGCCGCCAAGAAGATGGCCAAGAAGTCGAAGACCATCGCCAAGGGCGGCGAGGTCGTGACCGTGCGCTCGACCGCGGTGCGCGAGAAGGCGTCGAAGAAGTCGGATGAGAAGTGGGAAGCCGACAAGGGCGCCGAGATGAAGGTCGTCGCGATGTCCGAGGACGGCGACTGGATCAAGGTCCAGGACCAGGACGGCGAGAAGGGCTGGGTCGCGTCGAAGGACCTGCAGGCCCGTGGCAGCGACGAGGAGTCTGAGGACGAGGACGTCGGCGAGGCGATCGCCGCGAGCGACTCGGAGGACATGGACTCGGACGACGGCGACTCGGACGGCGAGTCCAGGTCGGTGCGCAGGAAGACGGCCAAGAAGGGCAAGATGACGTTCGGCCTGAACGCCAACGTCGGCGTGCTCAGCAAGCAGCAGACGTACGCCTCGGGTGGCACCGGCCTGCGCGCGAACTACGCGCTCGCGAACACCGCGCCGGCCGTCATCGCGGGCGTGGGCGTCATGCGCAACATGGGCAGCTTCAACCTCGGCCTCGACGGCGGCGTCATGATGACGCTGGGCGGCGACGGCATCGCGGTCGGCGCCCCGGCCGCGGGCCAGGCGGGCGAGCAGCTCGCGTGGCAGGCGCTCGAGATCAACGTGCACGCGAACGCGCAGTACATGCTCGGCAAGAAGTACGCGGTCGTCGGTCGCGCCGGCTACCACATCGCGTCGGTGACGGTCGACGTCTCCGACGAAGCCAAGCTGCCCTCCGAGGTGCTGAGCGGCTTCACCGTCGGCGCGATCTTCGAGGCGCCCATGCTGACCAACAAGATCGGCCTCCGCGCCGGCGTCGACTTCCTGCTCGGCGGCAAGCTCGAGCAGACCGTGGGCCTGCGGGACGGCACCTCGTCGGCGGCCTCGGCGCTCTTCGTGAACGCGGGCGCCACGTACAAGGTCAGCAGCAAGCTGGACGCGCACGCGACGTACACGATGTCGTACGAGACCTTCGGGTTCGCGGGCGTGAACGAGCGCGAGGCGACGGCGACGGATGCCACGCGCAAGGACCTGCAGCATGTCCTGGGCGTGGGCA
>JBKJOI010000242.1:0-4241 GCA_046595695.1 Haliangiales bacterium
CCAGTCTGCTGCGCGCGATCAGCATCGCGCACCGCACCAGCTACGTGACCATCGACAAGCTGGCCCGGGCGCGCATCGCGGTCGACGTGCTGCAGCGCGTGCCGGAAGGTGTCGCGACGACGCATCGCATCGTGCCGCTCTCGTACGACGCACCCACGCGGACGCTCTCGATCGTCGCGAGCGATCCGACGAGCTCCGTGCTCGAGGCCGCGCGCGCGGCCGCGAACGTCACCAGCGTGCGCGCGTACGTGGCGCTGCCGCAGGCCGTGGACGCGGCGATCCGAAGGTTCTACCTGGGTGAGGACGGCGCGTTCGCGCCACTCGAGGCGCCGCCGATGCGGCGGCGCCGATCGAGCGGACCGATGCCGGTGGTCGGCGCGGGCGGCGCGGGCGCGGGCGGCGGCGGGACGGTGCCACCGGGGAGCGCCGCGCCGCTGACGGTCGACTTCGACGGCGATCTCGACTTCACGCGTCCGGATCAGACGCGGCGATCGTCGCCTCCGCCCGCCGCGGTGCACGGTGCGAGCCCCACCGCGGAGTTCGTCGTCTCGGAGCCGCGCCCGCCTGCGCTCGACGCGCGCTCCACGGCGGACCCCCGGCTGCGCGCCGCCCAGGAGCTGCCCGGCGTGCCCATGGAGGGCTACCTCGAGACGCTCAAGGTCATGGTCTCGCTGGCCGAGATGGGCTCGGCGTCGTGGCGGCAGGGTCATGCGGCCGAAGTTGCGCGGCAGGCGCGACGCATCGGCCTGCGCATCGGCCTGCCCGAGGGCGAGCTCGCCGAACTGACGGTAGCGGCCTACCTGCACGACGTCGGCAAGCCCGACGAGCCGCACCTCACGCTTCTGGGGCTGTCGATGGCGCCGGATCAGCGGCTCATCGCCGAACGCGTCCACGCGACGCCGGGCAGGTTGTTCGCCGCGGCCAGTCTGCCCCCTGCGGCGCTCGCCGCGCTCGGCTCACTGTACGAGCGGGTCGACGGTCAGGGGCTGCCGCGGCGGCGGCGCGGCCGCGAGGTGCCGCTCTACGCGCGCGTGCTCGCGCTCGTCGACGCGTACGTCGATCTCACCGTGAACCCCTTCGGCGCGGCCGGCGGCAACGTCGCTGATCGCGAGGCCGCGCTGGCCACGCTCGAGCGTCACAAGGAGTCACTTTTCGACGCGAACCTCGTCGACATCCTGCGCCAGGTGATCTCGGGTGACGACCTGCGCCATCGCCTGCTCGGCGACCGCGCGCGCCTGCTGCTGGTCGACTCGGACGCCGAGGCGACGTCGATGATCGAGCTCAAGCTGGTCGCCGAGGGCTACGAGGTACGCTCGGCGCGCTCGTCCAGCGAGGCGCTGCGCGCGATGGCGCAGTGGACGCCCGACCTCGTCGTCAGCGAGGTCAAGCTCGAGCCCACGGACGGCTTCGCGCTGCTCGAGGAGGCGCGCCAGAACCAGCGCACCGAGGACATCCCCTTCTTCTTCCTCAGCGAGCGTTCGACGGCGGTCGACCTGGATCGCGGCTTCGCGCTGGGCGCGGCCGATTACCTGACCAAGCCGGTGGCGCTCGACGTCCTCTCGGTGAAAGTGCGTCGCTTCGTGGCCGAGCGGGCGCGCGCGCGCGACGCGGCGCCCGGGCGGCGCGTGGTCGGATCGCTCGCCGAGATGTCGGTCGCCGACGTCGTCGAGGTGCTGGCCAAGGGGCGCAAGACCGGCGCGCTGCGGCTGTCCCCGCCCGCCATGGGCGGCGCGTCGCCGCGCGGCGACGTCTGGCTCGAGGGCGGCAAGCTCGTCCACGCCGCCTGCCCTCCGGGCCTCGCCGGCCACGAGGCCCTCTACTCCCTCCTCCGCCTGCGCGAAGGCGAGTTCGCCTTCGAGGCGGGCGTCGCCCCCCCGACCCGCTCGATCGATGCCCCCACGGAGTGGCTCCTGCTCGAAGCCCTCCGACGCATCGACGAATCCTGATCGGGGACAGGATCTACCCCTCCAAGTCCTTGGTTCCGCTCGGCGTTTTCGAGCGAACGCGCGGTTTACTCTCGGGACTCTTGTGGGTTTTGAGAAGATTGCGCACTTACACCCAGGAACTCAAACATTTCCCGTAGTTGGAAGACGGAGAGTGTCCCCGGGCCGGAGGATGTCGCCGGGCCGATGGCGACGAGCGGGCGGAGGCGGGCGAGTGTGGCGGGGCCGATGCCGGGGACGTCGAGGAGGTCGTCGACGTCCTCGAAGCGGCCGCCGAGTGCGGCGCGGGCCTCGAGGATGCGAGCCGCGCGTACGGCGCCGATCCCGGGGAGCGCGGAGAGATCGTTCGCGTCGGCTCGATTCAGGTCGAGGCGGCCACCGAAGAGAAGCACGGCGGCGGCGGGCGCACCGTCGGCGGCGCTCGCGACCGCGGGAAGCTCGGGCGGCGTTCGACGCGCCTGGGCGCGCCACGACAGCCAGGTGCAGGCGACGAGGATGGACAGGGCCGCGAGGTGAATGCGCGCGGACGAGGGAGCCGGGATCACATCCGGCTTGTCGGCAGGCCGCGGCGCCGGTTGCGCGAGAAACGCTCGCGCGGCGGGCTACTCGACCTGGGTACGCTCGGAGAGTGGCTTGTCGAGCCCGAAGCCGTCGTGCAGCACACGCACCGAGAGCTCGGCGTATTTGCCCTCGACGACGACCGAAATCTTGATCTCGGAGGTGCTGATCATGAGGATATTGATGCCCTCTTTCGCCAGCATCTCGAACATGCGCTGCGCGACGCCCGCGTGCGAGCGCATGCCGACACCGACGACGCTCACCTTGGCGAGGCCCTCGCTGGCGATGATGCGCTCGCCGCCGCCGCAGAGATCGCCGCACTTGGTGCGCAGGAGCTCGACGGTGCGGCTGAGGTCGCCCTTGGGTACCGTGAAGGTCATGTCGGTGCGACCGTCGGCCGAGACGTTCTGCACGATCATGTCGACCACGACCCCGTGCTCGGACAGCGGCGCGAAGATCCGGGCCGCGACGCCCGGCTTGTCGGGGATGCCGAACAGGGTGACCTTCGCCTCGTCGCGACTCGCGGTCACACCCGCGACGACCACGTTCTCCATCGACTTCTCCTCGGGCACCACCCAGGTGCCCTCCGTCTTGTTGAAGCTCGAGCGCACGTGGATCGGCACGCCGTACTTCATGCCGAACTCCACGCTGCGGATCTGCAGCACCTTCGCGCCCAGCGACGCGAGCTCCAGCATCTCTTCGTAGCTTATCCGATCGATCTTGCGCGCGGTCGGGCAGATGTTCGGGTCGGTGGTGAACACGCCGTCGACGTCGGTGTAGATCTCGCAGACGTCGGCACGCAGCGCCGCCGCGATGGCGACGCCGGTGGTGTCCGAGCCGCCGCGGCCGAGCGTGGTGATGCTGCCGTTCTCGTCCTGGCCCTGGAAACCGGCGATTACCGCGATCTTGCCCTGCTTGCACGCGTCGAGCACGCCGTCGGCGTCGATCGAACGGATGCGCGCGCGCGAGTGCGCGCTGTCGGTCGTGATCTTCACCTGGTGGCCCAGGAACGACTGCGCCTTGCCGCCCAGGCTGGTGATCGCGAGCGCCAGCAGGCCGACCGAGACCTGCTCGCCGGTGGCGACGATCACGTCGACCTCGCGGTGGTTGGTGTCCTCGGTGATCTTCTTGGCCAGGCCGAGCAGCCGGTTGGTCTCGCCCGACATGGCCGAGACCACGACCGCGACCATGTGGCCTTTTTTCTGCGTCGCCATCACGCGGCGCGCGACCCGCTTGATGCGTGCAATCGAACCGACCGAGGTCCCGCCGTACTTCTGTACGATCAACATGCGCGCGCACTTTAACGCACTGCCCCACGAGGTCAACGGTTTCGCCACGACCCGGTGTAAGCTGGCACCGCTTGGGAGCAGGAATGACGAGTGAGCACGTCATCGCGCTGTCGACCGCGCCGTCGATGGAGCAGGCTGCCGTGCTCGCGCGCACGCTCGTCGACGAGCGCCTGGTCGCGTGCGTGAACCTGGTGCCGGGCGTGCGCTCGATCTACCGATGGAAGGGCGAAGTGTGCGACGACGCCGAAGTTCTGTGTGTGATGAAGACACGACGCGACCGCGTCGACGCACTGCGGGCACGCCTGCCCGCGCTGCATCCGTACGAGCTGCCCGAGTTGATCGTGCTCGAGGTGGGCGCCGGGCACCCGCCGTACCTGCAATGGATCGACGCGCAGGTGACGTAGGCACGCGGCCGCCCGCGTCGCCGCGGGCGTGGGCGTGGGCGTGGGCG
>JBKJOI010000353.1:0-4575 GCA_046595695.1 Haliangiales bacterium
CGGCGGCGCGGCGTGTGCGCAGCGCGACGCCGCGCTCACCCGCGCCGGGGTCGCCGACTCCAAGTCGTTCGGCGCCGGCGAGGACGCGCACCGCAAGCGCAGCGAGCTCGCCCAGCGCGTGCGCGACTGTGCCGAGTCGGTGGTGGTGCGCGTGATCGACGTCGAGGTCATCGATCGGCGCGTCGCGGTCAACCAGCTCAACTACCTGGAGCGCGAGGTCGCGACCGAGATCATCGTCGAATCGGTGCCGGCCAAGCGCATCTTCGCCGACGGTGAGCGGCTGTTCGGCGCGCTGGTCACCAGCTTCCCGCACCTCGAGGCGCGCGACCGCGGCGAGGAGCACCACGTGGCGGTCGCCGCCGCATCGATCATCGCCAAGGTCCTGCGCGACGAGCTCTTCCGCGCCATTGCCGAGCGCTACCTGGCCGAGTTCGGCCGTATCACCGGCGGCGGCTACGAGAACGCCGCCACCTACCGATTTCTCGAGGCGTATGTCGCCGCATACGGCCGTCTGCCACCCGAGGCGAGAAAATCGTGGGGCGGGTGTGCCGCTCGACTTCAATTGCGCCTATTTTAGCGTAGTGTCCGGCCCCAATTTCGGAACGAGCGAAGAGGTGCCGGATGATTCGAAGACTATGCGTGCTGGGGTTCGTTTGTGTGGCGCTGTCGTTTGCGCCCGGGTGCACCGGCGGCGGTGAGGGTGCCGGCGACGACGATGACGTCGGGGATCCGGTGTGCGGCAACAGCGCCACCGAGACCGGCGAGCAGTGCGACGACGGCAACGCCGCCGCCGGTGACGGCTGCAGCGCGACCTGCCAGACCGAGACCGCGCCGCCGCTCGAGACCTGCGGCGACGGCGCGATCAACAACGGCGGCGCCGAGCTCTGCGACGACGGCAACGGAGCGCCCGGCGACGGCTGCGGCGCCACCTGCGCGGCCGAGCCCGGCTACGCGTGCACCGGCACGCCCAGCGTCTGCGCGGCCGTCTGTGGCGACGGCCTGATCGCCGGCAGCGAGGCCTGCGACGACATGAACAGCACGGCCGGCGACGGCTGCGACGCGGCGTGCGCGAACGAGCCCGGCCACATCTGCACCGGCGTGCCGAGCGTTTGCGCGACCGTCTGCGGCGACGGCATCGTGGCCGGCACCGAGATCTGCGACGACACCAACCTCCTGCCCGGCGACGGCTGCAGCGCGACCTGCACCCTCGAGGCCGGTTACACGTGCCCGGGATCGCCGAGCGTGTGCGCCCCGGTCTGCGGTGATGGTTTGGTCATCGGCACCGAGACCTGCGACGACACCAACGTCCTGCCCGACGACTGCTGCAGCGCGACCTGCGCCGTCGAGACCGGCTGCGAGTCGGAGATCAACGACACCCAGCCGGCCGCTGACCCGGTCGCGACGCACTTCGTCGCCGACCGCGTGAAGGGCTTCATCGCGCCCATCGGCGACGTCGACTTCTACACGCTGACGCTGCCCGCGGGCGTCGCCGAGTACGCGCTGCGTATCGAGACGCTCGATGGCCCATTCGCCGAGACCTGCAGCTCGGAGAACCTCGACAGCGAGCTGGATCTCTTCGACGCCGCGGGCCTGCTGCTCGGCAACGACGACGATGGCGGCCCAGGTTTTTGCTCGATCATCGCGCGCGGTGTCCCGGCCGGCACCTACGTGGTCGGTGTGCGCGCCTCGAACAGCGCCGGCACCGACGACACGACGTTCGACTACACGCTCCAGATCGTGGCCACCGTGGTGGTCTGCGGCGACGGCGTGATCGCAGGCTCCGAGCAGTGCGACGACGGCGGCACCGAGGCCGGCGACGGCTGCGGCGCCACCTGCGCCAACGAGTTCGCGAACGAGATCGAGCCGAACGGCACGCCCGCGGAGGCGATTGCCAATGGTCCCTTCGACCCGCTCGAGGTCATCAAGGGCGCCGTCACGCCCGTCGGCGACCAGGACTACTTCGAGTTCGAGCTCGACCAGGTCGTGGACATCGAGATCGAGACCTTCGACGCGGCTGGCTCGGTCACCTGCGCGAGCATCGACACCCACGTCCACCTGTTCGCCGCCAATGGCACCTCCGAGCTCGCCAACGACGACGACGACGGCGTCAGCGCCTGCTCCAAGATCAGCGCGGCCACCGATGTGGGCGCACGCCACCTCTTGCCGGGCACCTACTTCCTCCGCGTGATCGAGTTCGGCGACAACGCTGCGATCCCCGCCTACACCGTGCGCATCCGCTTCTCGGCAGAGTGCGGCGACGGCGCGGTCACCGGCAGCGAGGAGTGCGACGGCGGCGCGGCCTGCACCGCGACCTGCGAGCGCGTCCCGGTGTGCGGCGACGGCTTCACCGATGCGCCCGAGACCTGCGACGACACCAACTCCACCCCCGGCGACGGCTGCGACGCGCTCTGCCAGCAAGAGCCGTGCGGCAACGGCATCCTCGACGCGACCGAGGCCTGCGACGACGACAACAACACGGCGGGCGACGGCTGCAGCACGACCTGCACCATCGAGTCGGGCCACGCCTTCGAGAGCGAGCCCAACAACGCGTTCGGCGTAGCCGACGCGGTGACCACCGGGTCGCGCATCCACGGCAAGATCACTCCGGTCGCCGACAAGGACTACTTCGTGTTCACGCTGCTGGCGCCGGCCAGCCTACGCATCGAGACCTTCGACGCTAACCCGGCCTTGAATTCGTGCGTCACGACCGACACCCACGTACGGCTCTTCGCGGCGGATGGCACCACCCAGCTCGCCAACGACGACGACGATGGCCTCGATGCCTGCTCGGTCATCACGCCGACGACCGACCCGGCGGCCGCTAACCTCGCGGCCGGCACCTACTACGTGAGCGTCGAGGAGTTCGGCAACAACGGCGCGCTCGCGGGCTACCAGCTCGTCATCACGATCCTACCGTAACGTCGCCCGCGATCCCCGCGCAATCCCCGCGCGGTCCCTGCGCGGTCCCCGCGCATCACCCCGCCCGTTCAGTAGCCCGCCGCCAGTCCGCCCTTGCGCGGGTCGGCGGCGCCACGCCATTGCCCGTCCTTCTTCAGGATCGCCGGCGCCGTGCCCAGCGGCCAGCCCGGCGGCTCGAGCTCGTGGCCGTAGCTCCTGAGCTCCGCCTCGACCTCGGGCGTGAACGCGCCCTCCTCGACGAGGATCGCGTCGGGCAGGTGCTGGTGGTGAAAGCGGCGCGCGCCGGTTGCCTCGCCGATGTCCATGCCGTAGTCGATCACGTTCGACATCACCTGCCACACCGCCGTGATGATGCGCGAGCCGCCCTGCGCACCCAGGACCATGAACGGCTCGCCCTTGGCGTCGACGACGATGGTCGGCGACATCGATGACAGCATGCGCTTGCCGGGCGCGATCGCGTTCGCCGCACCCTGCACCAGCCCGTAGGTGTTCGGCTCGCCCGGCCGGGTCGCGAAGTCATCCATCTCGTCGTTGAGCAGGAAGCCGGCGCCCTCGACGACGACCCGGCTGCCGTAGGCGGCGTTGATCGTGTACGTCAGCGCCACCACGTTGCCGGCCTCGTCGACGACGCCGAAGTGGGTCGTGTGCACGCCGTCGATCAAGAGCGGCGTCTCCTTGGAGGGCGTCGCCTGGCCGTCCACTATGGTCGCGCGCAGCGCCGCCGCGTGCTCCTTCGAGAGCAGCTTCGCGAGCGGGATCTTCACGAACCTGGGATCGCCGAGGAGCTCGTTGCGGGCGGCGTAGGCACGGCGCAGCGACTCGACGACCACGTGGGTGGCCTTCGCGGTGTGCCAGCCGAGCGCGCGCAGGTCGTAGCCCTCGAGGATCTGCGCGATCATCGCGAGCACCACGCCGCCCGACGACGGTGGCGGCATGCTGTAGACGCGGTAGCCTCGGTACTCGAAGCTGATGGGCGTGCGCCACTCGACCCGGTACCCGGCGAGGTCCTTCTTGCTGATGAGCCCGCCGCCGCGCTTCATCTCGGCGACGATGAGCTCGGCGGTCTTGCCGTGATAGAAGTCCTCGGGGCCTTGCTTCGCGATGCGCTCGAGCGTGGCCGCCAGCTCGGGCGCCTTCCACGTGGAGCCCACGGGCGGCGCCGCGCCTCCGGGCAGGAACAGCGCCGCGCTGCTCGGAAACCGCGCGAACGTGGCCGCCTGGTCGCCGATCGACTTGGACAGCGCCGCCGAGACCGCGAAGCCGTCGCGCGCGAGCACGATGGCGGGCGCGAGCAGCTCGGCCCACGGCTTCGAGCCGTACTTCTTGTGCAGCGCGTAGAGCCCCGCTACCGAGCCGGGCACACCCGCGGCGCGGTGGCCGATGAGCGAGGCGTCCGCGGCGGGCGCGCCGCTCGCGCCGGCGGGCTGCTCGGGCTTGCCCGTGAACATGTCGGCGGTCGCGGCGCCCGGCGCGGTCTCGCGGAAATCGAGCGCGGTGACCTTGCCGTCCTTGCTGCGGATCACCGCGAAGCCGCCACCCCCGATGTTGCCCGCGACCGGATGCGTGACCGCGAGCGCGAACGCGGTCGCGACCGCCGCGTCGGCGGCGTTGCCGCCCGCCTTCAGGACCTCGACGCCGACGCGCGTGGCGTGGGCC
>JBKJOI010000391.1:0-12413 GCA_046595695.1 Haliangiales bacterium
GCCAGCACGCCCGCGACCATCGCGTCGCCGGCCCCGACCGTGCTCAGGACCTCGACCGGCGGCGGTGTGGCCACCAGCCCGCGCTCACCGTCGACGAAGATCGCGCCCTCCTTGCCCATCGACACCACGACCAGGCCGATGCCGCCCGCCTGCAGCTCGCGCGCCGCGCGCACGACGTCGGCGCGGCCGTTGATCGGCCGACCGAGCAGCCCGGCCAGCTCGTGCTGGTTGGGCTTGATGAAGTCGGGCCTGGCGCCCAGCGCGTGGCGCAGCGGCGCGTCGCTCGCGTCCAGCGCGACCAGCGCGCCGCGCGCGTGCAGCCGCTCGGCCAGCTGGGCGTACACCGACTCGGGCACGCCGAGCGGCACGCTGCCCGCGAGCACGAACCAGCGGTTCGCGCCCGCCAGCGCCTCGAGGTCCTCGATCAGGAGGGCCAGCGCGCCCTCGGAGAGCGACAGCCCGAGCAGGTTCAGGTCGGTCACCTGCTGGCCCGGACGATCCACGACCTTCACGTTCACGCGGCTCGCGCCGGCCACGCGCCGGCAGCGATCGTGGATGGCGAGCGTCTCGAAGAGTGCCTCGAACGGCGCGGCGTTGTCACGCCCGAGGAAGCCGCTCGCGGTCACCGCGCCGACGCCGGCACGCCCGGCCAGGAAGGCGGCCACGTTGATGCCCTTGCCGCCCGCGTGCACCACCCGCGACAGCACGCGGTTCACCGCGCCGGCCGCGAAGCCCGGGCACTCGAACGTCTCGTCGAGCGCCGGGTTGAGCGTCACCGTGACGACGCCGTTCACGGCCGCTTGCTTGCCTGCTGCGGCCACACCGGGCCGCACGTGACCCTCTTCGACCGTCGCCAACGCGTCACCTCCCGCGGCCCAGGCGAGGACTCTACGCCGGAGAGGCGCCTCGGACCACGTTCGTCACGCGGCGGTCAGCTGCCCGCGATATCGATCGACGTGACGCGCAGGTCGCCGTCACCCAGCGGAAGGAGCGGCAGCATGGTGCGGCCGGTCTGGTAGTTGATGTACGCGCCCACGTGCTGGCGAAAGAAATCGTAGCCATCGATCGCGTTCGACTCGACGAAGTAGAGCGCCGGCGCGTCCGGGGTCGCGTCGACGGTGGGCCGCCACGAGGCCAGCGAATCGGGCAGCGCCGGTAGCTGCACGCCGGTCGTGCCCGGCGGGACCACGAAGTTCCACTCGTGCGAGCGCTGCGCGAGCCCGTCGTACCAGGCGGTGTGCACCACGCCGCCATCGACCAGGTCGAGGGCGCCCTCGCTGGTCCACGCGAGCCGAGGCCGCGCCGCGTCTCCCGTACCGGTGGCCGAGCGACCCGTGAGGTAGGGCAGGAAGCGAGCACCGTCGATGCTGAGGGCGGCGGGCAACACGCCGCTCTGCCGCCCGGCCAGCAGCCGGAAGGTCCGATCGTTGCCGGAGTAGACGTACTCCTCGACGGCGTGATCGTGGCCGTTGCCCAGGTTCTTGGGCACCACCACGGTCGCGTTCACGTTGTCGCCGGGCTGCGGGTTCCCGGCCACGAGCGGGTGGAAGTCGAAGGTCTCGAGGCCGGGAGCGTTGTCGACGAACACGCTGGGATAGACGGTCACCTTGGTCGGCGTGTTGGTGACGGTGATGGCCGCCGACGCGAAGTCGGTGCGCCACTCCGAGGGTAAGATGGTGACGTGACCGGCGCCGCCCGCGGCCAGCGCCGGCCGGCTCGTGTACGCGATGGGGAGACCATTGGCGTCGCGCGCCTGCACCAGCAGCGGGACCGTTCCGGTGGGCGCGTGGCAGCCGTCGTAGAGATCCAGGGTCGCCACGCCGGCCTCGTCGAGCGCGGGGCCGTCGAAGCAGCCGGCGTCGATGTAGAAGCTGCTCGCGCCGGGATAGACGACGCCGCTCACGGTGAGCGTGCCGTACATGCCGGTGGTCACGCGGCTGTGCGGATCGCCGCTGTGCAACTCGTCGCCAGGCTTCACGCCCAGGAACGTCACCACCTGCAGCGTGCCCTGGCTGGTGGTCCGCACCACCGAGACCAGGTCGCCCGCGTCGACGACCGAGCTGGCCCTGCCCTGCACGTTGGTGAAAAGCTTCTGCACCACGGTGCCGTCAGCGTGGTGGAAGACCACGCTCACACCCTGCTCGACTTTGCCACTCTCGCCGTGGACGGTCACGCTGGCGACGCCGGTCGTCTGCGCGTCGGGCTCGGCGTCGCCACCGTCGCTGCCTGGCACACTGGCGTCGGGCTCCAGTGGATCCGGGTCGGCGTCGGCGTCGGCCGAGACCGCGCCGCACGCCGCAGCGCCGGCCACGAGTGAGACAGCGAGAACCCAGGCGAGGCGATTCGACATCGAAGCTTGCCGATGCAACCCGCGAACCACGCCTCGTTCGTGTAGCTTCGCGGACTTACGTCAGGTCCCACCGTTGCGTTTCTCTACGATCGTTCGACCTCACCGTAGAGAATTCACGAGCGCGCTGGACCGGCGGGCCGCGAGGGCGATGTCATGGTGCGCGCCCCAGGAAGCGCCAGGGAATCCCGGCCCGGCGCAGGTCCCCGGCCGTGACAAGGCCGACGACCTCGGCACCATCCACGATCAGCAGGCAGTGCGCGCGCCGCTCGCGAAACAGCCGCGCCACCGCGGCCAGGGGCGTCTCCATCGGCACCACCGGCACCAGGCGCGTTCGTCGGCGATGGGGCGGTGACGAGAGGCCCACGACCTCGTCGTTCGTCGTGACCACGAGGACCTTCACGCCCCGGGACGCGGCCCGTGCGAGCGACTCCTCCGATGACGCGCCGCTCGGCACGGTCACGATCTGATCGAGCGAGGTCATGATGGCGCTGACCGGGTCGTCGTCGAAGAAGACGCAGCGCAACGTGGCGCCGCCGCCGTCAGCGTCGGGCACGAGGTTCAGGAAGTGACTGCAGCTGGCGCACTCGGTGGCGGCCTTGCGCTCGCCGCGCTTGCACTCGAAGTCGCACGCGTACCAGAGGTCGCGCCCGCGCTTCGGCGCCGGGTTGACCTTGACGTGCTGCTCACGCACGGCGTCGAAGCGCCCATCGGCTCCGTCGCGCGCGGGGCCCTCCCAGAGAACGTCGGCGTGCGCGGGATCCACTCTCACGCCTCGATTCAGAGCAATCGACGGGCCAGCAGCAGTGGGCCGTTGCCGGCGCTGGATCGCGAAAAGAATGCGCGGGGGCGTGCCCGCGACGCACACGTTGCTGCCGAGTCCGGGGCCGAGGCCGCGCACGCCGAGTCCGCGATCGACGAGATCGACGAGATCGACGTGCTGGCGGACGCCAGGTCCTGGCGACCCCGCGGAGAGGCGCCATGACGCGCGTCGCCGTCGTCACGCCCGCGCCCCGCCCGCACCCCGCCGTTGTGGTCTAACATCGGCCCCATGCGTTCCTCGACTCTGCTCCCTGCAGCCGGGATCGCCCTCGGCCTGTCCCTGCTCGCCGCGCCCGCCGCGGCCGAGTACCCAGAGACGGCCCCGGTGCGACCCTTCAATTTGCCGGATCTCTCCGGCCTGACCTCCGTGGGGCTCGACGTGCAGTACACGACGTGGACCGTGCCGCTACCGCTCGACACCGAGCAGCAGTTCACCAGCTCGACCTTCGATCTGGTCGTCGACGTCGCGATCGCGCCGCACTGGGTGCTCGTGGCGCGCATGCCGTTCGTCTACGGTGACGTCGAGCTCCGCCCGGTGGACAACGACGGCTGCTGCGGCTTCGGCCTGGGCAACCTGACGCTCGGCGTGCGCGGCCTGTACTCGCGCCTGCACGGCGACGGGCTGCGCTCGGTGCTGGGCGGTGAGCTCTCGCTCTCGCTGGCCACGGCGGGCGACGACGGCGACGACGCGGGCGCCGCGGTGATCGCGGCGATCGCGCGGCGGCCCCACGACCCCGGCAGGTACCTGCCCAACACCTGGACGCCGCGGCTCACCGGCCACGCCCAGATCTATAGCGGCGTGTTCATGGTGCAGATCGAAGCCGGGCTGCACTTCTTCCTCTACGACGACGACGTGCCGGGCGACGACTCCGACATCGCGCTGCGCCTCGCGCTCGCGGCGGGCGTGCGGGTCAACGCCGAGTGGGCAATCCTCGCCGAGCTCAACAACATGCTGTTCGCCGACGACGACGACGACAGCGACGACGACACGGTCAGCTCGGCCGACCTCGGCGTGCGCTACGGTGCCGAGAACGTCGTCGTCGGCCTGCGCCTGTACCTGCCCCTCGACGAGGAAGCGCGTGACGTCGACATGTTCGGCATCGGCATCGACCTCGGCGCGCGCTTTTGACCGGCGGAAAATGAACGTGCAGTAGAGCAAAGCGCGCCATGGGTCGCCGGCGGCGCCGCCGCGGCGAGGTCTATCATCGGCGTATGAGTGGGACGCCTTCGCGCCTGAGACCTGGGATCCTCGTCGCCATCGCGACCTGCTCGATCGCGGCCCTCGCCGGATGTGTCGGCTTCATCGACCCGCCGGCCGACAACGGCGGCCGCGCGGACGCCTCGACCGATTCCGATCCCGATCCCGACGACCCCGACGCTTCCATCTCCGACCCCGACCCGGATTCCGACCTCGATCCCGACGAGATCGACGCGTCCACGCCCGACCCCGATCCCGATCCCGATCCTGATCCTGATCCCGATCCCGAGAGCTGCGGCAACTGGGAGACCGGCACGCTGACCGGCTACAACAACAGCGACCTCGGCGACGATCCCAACGCCGGCAGCGTCGTCGAGTTCACCGGCCTCACCTACGCGTTCTACGACAACGTGCCGATGGCCGCGATCGACTCCTCCGACTGGCAGGGCGACCGGTACCACTGGATCGACGTCGACTTCGGCGGACAGATCGGTCGCGTCGGGACCTGGGACATGTGCCGCAACGAAGACTGCCCGGATGGCACCGACTGCTGCACCAACAACAAGGAGCGCTTCGCCTTCCCCGGATACCTGGTCGACATCGAGACGCGCACGGCGGAGCGCCTGTTCGGCATCCAGAACGCCGAGAACACGCTCAACCACGAGATCACCTTCAGGGTCTGCGGTGGCTTCGATCCCGACGCCATCGCCCAGCAGTACGGCGCCTACCGCTGGTAGCCGCGCCGTCGTGGCGCCTCGCCGCGCGCGTGCGATAGTCGTGCGCGATGAGCGAGCTCTCCATCCGCTCGATCGGCCCCGACGAGTTCGAGGCCTATCGTGCTTGCGTCAGCGGCGTGTTCGGAGACGACCCCGACGGTGATCCCGACGGCGCCGCGCGCGCGCGCACCCTCATCCCACCGGGCCGCGCCTTCGCCGCCTTCGACGGCGCGACCATCGTCGCCACCGCCGCCAACCTCGCCTTCATCGTCAACGTGTGCGGCAAGACGCTGCCGATGGCCGGGCTCACCACCGTCACGGTGCGCCCGACCTACCGGCGCCGTGGCCTCTTGCGGGCGCTGATGCGCCAGACGCTGCTCGACACCGCCCGCGCCGGCGAGTCGCTGTCGAGGCTGCGGGCCTCGGACGGCGCGATCTACGGCCGCTTCGGCTACGGCGTCGCCGCCGAGGGCGACGAGCTGGAGATCGTCGGTGACGACGGCTTCGCGAACGATCGCGAGCTGGACACGGTGATCGCGCTCGACGACGCCACCGCGCTGGCCACCCGGCCGGCGATCCACGACCAGGCGCTGGCGGTCCGCCCCGGCCTGCTCTCCCGCTCGCACGACCACTGGCGCCTGCGGCGCATCGCCGATCGCCCCTCGCAGCGCAAGGGCCGCAGCCCGCGCCGGCACGTCGTCACGCGGCGCGGCGCGGCGCGGCGCTCACCGGCTACGTCACCTACCGTCAGCAGCTAGGCTTTGCCGACGGCCGGCCCGCCGGCTCCATCGACGTCGAGGAGCTGATCGCGCTCGACGCCCCCGCCGAGGCGACGCTGTGGCACCACCTGACCCGGATCGATCTGTTCTCGCGGGTGAGCTACGGCAACGCGCCGCCCGACACCGCGGCGCCGTGGCTGGTCGGCGACCGCCGTCGGGTCGTGCGGAGGCGCCGCGTCGACACGCTGTGGTTGCGCCTGGCCGACCTCGCCGCGGCGCTCTCCGGGCGCCGCTACCTCGGCGACGGCGCCCTCCGGCTGGCGATCCACGATCCCCTGGCCGCCGCGCCGACATGCTGGCAAACTCACCGTGGATCGCGACACCGCCAGCTGCACGCCCACCACCACCGCCGACAGCGAGCTCGAGCTCGAGCTCTCGACGCTGGCCGCCATCTACCTGGGTGGCACGGCGCCGTCGCTCCTGGCGCGGGCTGGCCTGATCCGCGGGGACGAAGACGCCATTGCGCGTGCAGATCGCCTCTTCGCGTGGCCCGTCGCCCCGTGGTGCCCCGAGCCGTTCTGACGGACCGCAGGCCCGGGCAGAGGCGCCCCGGGTCGATCCCGACGCCGCGCCGTTGACGGATCGGCCTCAGTTTGGCACTGTGCCCGCCGTACTCGCCGGAGTACCCGAATGGCACAGGGAGGGGTCTCAAAAGCCCCCGTCCGTAAGGAATTGCGGGTTCGAATCCCGCCTCCGGCACTTTCGTTTCGCCTGGTTGGCAGGCGCTTCTGACGCCTGCTGCTACGTGGCTGCCACGCGGGGTCGACGGCGCGTCCAGGACGCATCGCTGCCCCGTGACCTCCCGCCAGAAGCACCGGGCACCGCTCTGGCCCGCCGCCCCCGCGCGAAGACGTCGTGCTGCAGCGCGAGATCCGCGACGCGCTGAACCGGCGCAGACGTTCCGCGGCGGGCGCCTCCGGTCTGGAGCGACGGCGACGGGGTTCGTCATCGCCCTACCCGCCGCCTGAAGGTACGGCGCCGTTCCGTATCGCCACGCGCGCCACGGCGCCCGGGAGGGTGATGGTGATCTGGGCTCCGCCTCCGGGCGGCCGCGCGGCCTGGATCGTCCCGCCCATCGACCGCACGAGGTCCCGACAGATCGACAGCCCGAGCCCGGTCCCGCCGCGCGCGGTTTTCGTGCTGAAGTACGGCTCGAAGATCCGCGGCAGCACGCCCTCGTCGATGCCGAAACCGTTGTCCCGCACCACCAGGACAACCCAGTTGCCAGGCTCGCGCGTCACCGAGACCTCGATGTAGTTCTCCTCGGGACAGCCCTCGGGCATTGCCTCGGCGGCGTTGAGCAGCACGTTGATCAAGATCTGGATCAGCCGCCCTTCGTCGGCACGAACGAGCGCTTGCCCGACACGGGTCCAGCGAACGCGGGCGCGAGCTCGCACCACCGGAGCGGTGAACCTCAAGACGGTCTCGATGACGGCGGGGAGATCGCAGGAGGGATGCCCTGGCGGCCGAACACGCGCCGGGTGCCTCGCCTGCTCCACCACGTCCCTGATACGCCGTGCCCCCTCGTTCGCATCCGAGACGGCCTGGCGCGTGACCTGCACCTGGGCGAGCAAGGTGGCGGCATCCACTTCACCGCCCCGCAGCCCACCCTCAACGATCTCGAGCTGATGGGCGATGTACGGCAGGTTGCTGACGAGCGCCGCGAGCGCGTTGTTGATCTCGTGCGCCAGCCCGGCGCTGTGCAAGCCTGCGCTCGCGAGTCGACCCGCGCGCGCTACATCCTCCGCCAGCCTTCGTTTTTCGCTCACATCCCGGAGTACGATCAGTCCACCTTCGCATTCACCGCGCTCGTTGGTGACGAGGAGCGCCGTCGACTCGACCTCGATCTTGCCCAACGACGTCACCAGCCGGGCCCCATCAAAAGCCTGGGTCACTTGCTCGCGCCGGAACGCAATCGTGAGCGGATCGTCGATCGGGCGGCCCCGCTCGTCCTCGAAGACCAGCACGTCGGAGATCTCGTACTCACCGAATGCCATGTCGAGCGGCCAGCTCGAGAGTGAGTAGGCGCGCCTGTTCATGAAGGTGATCCGGCCGGCCTCGTCGGTCGCGATGACCGCGTCGACGATCATGTCGAGGATTGCCGCCAGCCGCCGTGCCTCGGGCGCGCTGCTCGCTCCAGCTGGAGCGCCGCCGCCAGCCTTGGGTAGCCAGGGGCTGACACCGTCTCTTTGTTTCGACATTGACACGACGACCCGTGCGAGCGCTGTGCCAGTCGCTTCGCGGCCCGAATCTTGGTGAGTTGGACCGGCACGCCGCCGCACCGGCGCGCCACATGAGGCAAAATGGCGCGGCGCGAGCAGGACGATGTCAGTCGTCTTCGCCTGCCGCCATGCCGAACTGCGTGAGCTTCCGGTAGAGTGTCCTGCGATCGACGCCCAGCACGCGCGCGGCCGCCCGCTTGTTGCCGCCGAGCGACGCCATGACCCGCTCGATGTGGCGACGCTCGACCTGCTCCAGCGAGAGGTCCGTCTCGACCACATCGACCGTAGCAACGGGCGCCGTCGGTGGTCGCGCCCGCGCGGCGCGCAGCGCGTCAGGCAGGTCTTCCAACCCGATCACGGTGGTCGACGCCAGCGCGACCGCGCGCTCCATCGCGTTGCGCAGCTCGCGAACATTGCCCGGCCACGAGTAGCCCAGCGTCGCCCGCACAGCCTCCGGCGACAGCTTGGCAGCGGGCGCGCCCGCGCGCTGGGCGAATCCCTCGAGAAAGCGGTGCGCCAGGGCGACGATGTCACCGCCGCGCACGCGCAGGGGCGGCAACGTCACCCGGACCACGTCGAGGCGAAAGTGGAGGTCCTGGCGGAAGCGACCCGCGGCGACCTCTGCATCCAGATCGCGGTGGGTGGCGCCGAGGATACGAACGTCGAACGGCCGCTCGCGCGTGGCCCCCAGCGGACGCACGCGGCGCTCCTCGAGAGCACGCAGGAGCTTGGGCTGCAGACCGAGGGGGAGGTCGCCGATCTCGTCGAGCAACAACGTCCCGCCCGACGCCTGCACGAAGAGGCCGTCGCGATCGGCGCGCGCATCGGTGAATGCGCCCCGGACGTGGCCGAAGAGCTCGCTCTCGAGCAGTTGCTCGGGGAACGCGCTGCAGTTCAGCGCGACAAAGGGACCCCGACTCCGGTGGCTACGACGGTGCAGGGCACGCGCCGCCACCTCCTTGCCGGTGCCGCTTTCGCCCAGAAGCAGCGCCGTCGCGTCGGTGGCGGCGACACGCGCGAGCAGCGCGAACAGCTTCTGCATCTCGGGGCTCTCACCCTCGAGCTCCTCGAAGCGGCGCGTCGCCTCCAGCTCGGTGCGAAGGCGCTGTAGCTCGCGCCGGTTCTGGCGCTCCTCGACCACGCGCCCGAGCCGACTCGCGATGAGCTCGAGGTCGATGGGCTTGGCGACGAAGTCGTGCGCACCTGCGCGCATCACCTCGACGACGGCGTCGATGCTCGCGAAGGCCGTCATCACCACGACGGGCAGCTCGGGCCTCTGCTCGCGCAACGTCCGGCAGAGCTCGGCACCGGAGCGCCCCGGCAGCTGCAGATCGGCGAGCACGACGTCCGGGTCGCGGTCCACGAGCAACGCCATGGCGGCCTCGGCGTTGGGCGCGCCCGTGGCCCCGAAGCCGTGGGCCTCGAGCCCGGTGGTAATGAGGCTCAGCAACGCATCGTCGTCCTCGACCACCAGGACCGAGCCCCGCCGGAGTTTGAGCGCCCCCATGTCCGTCATCCTGCCACACCGCGGCGACGTCGACCGAGGCGCCTGGCTGCATTTCGCCACATGGGGCATCCCGGCGCGTACTTCCGCTATCGTGGAGCCCTCAACCCGGCGAACCCTGGGGTGTCAGCCACGGGCATGGCGCATGCAGGTGCCGACCCCATGAGCATCGACCGCATCCTGCTGGTGGACGATGAGCACGACATCCGCCTGGTCGCCGGCATGAGCCTCAGGAAGCTCGGCAGCTGGGAGGTCCGTACTGCCGCCTCGGGAGCGGAGGCGCTCGAGATGCTTGCGACGTTCCCGGCGGATCTCGTCCTCCTCGACGTGATGATGCCCGGCCAGGACGGCCCGGAGACCCTTCGCCTCATGCGTGGCCGCGGCGCGAAGATGCCCGTCATCTTCTTGACCGCCAAGGTTCAGAGGCCCGAGATCGATCGGCTCACCAAGCTGGGCGCGCGGGGCGTCATCGCCAAGCCCTTCGATCCCCTCAAGCTGGCCACGCAGGTCCGGGACATGGTCGGGGAGACGGCATGATCCCCTCGCCTCGCCTCGCCGACGAGCTGGGTCGCCTCGTCGAGCTGCACGACACCTGCTTGCTCGATACGCCGCCTGAAGCCGGCTTCGACGACCTCGTGAGCCTGGCGGCGTTCGTGTTCGAGGCGCCGATCGCGCTCGTGAGCCTGGTCGACGAGGAGCGCCAGTGGTTCAAGGCCGCTCTCGGACTGGGCGTGCGCGAGACGCCGCGCTCCATCTCTTTCTGTGGACACGCGATCGCGCGCCCGGCGACACCGCTCGTGGTGCCTGACACCCTCGAGGATCCGCGCTTCGTCGACAACCCGCTGGTAGTGGGCGACCCGGGCATCCGCTTCTATGTCGGCATGCCGCTCGTGACTGCGCAGGGTCACGCGCTCGGCACGCTGTGCGTGCTCGACCGCGTTCCGCGCTCACCGACGCCGGCCCAGCTGCACGCGCTCGCCGCCCTGGCGCGGCGTACAGTGGAGCTCATCGAGCTGCGCAACCGGACTCGCGAGCTCGAGCGCGCACGCCTGCGCCTCGACGCCTTCTTCGAGAACACGAACGATCTCATCCACTGCCTGGACGAACAGGGCCGGCTCACCTTCGCCAATCGCGCCTGGCGAGAGGCGCTCGGCTATCCGGCAGCGGACCTGGTCGGCTTGAACCTCTTCGACGTGATCGAGCCCGAATGCCACGAGCGCGCCCGCGCCTGCCTCGTGCACGCGCAAGCAGGCGAGCCCGTGGCGCTCGTCGAGGTCGCGCTCCGCTCACGCGACGGTCGCCGCGTCATCGTCGAGGGGCACGCGCTTCGCGAGGACTCCGAACGCGGTGAACCGTTGGTCCGCTGCATCCTTCGGGACATCACCAGGCGGCGCGCCAACGAGGCGCGTCTCGAGGAGTTCGCTCGCAAGCTCGACGAGGCCCAGGCGCTCGCCGGCCTCGGCAGCTGCCACTTCGATCGTCGCACGGGTGCCGCGACCTGGTCGGGGAGCAGCCTGCGCATGTTCGGCTACGACGCCGACGCGTCCCCTACACGCGACGAGGCCCTCACTCGCATCCATCCCGATGATCAAGCGCGCGTCGCCAAGGCTGCCGCAGAGGGCTGGCGCACTGGCACCGGATTCCAGATCGACACGGGCGTGCTCCTTCCCGACGGTAGAACCATCGATGTCGAGCTACGCACCACCTACGAGGTCGACGCCGTGGGGTTGCCCGTGGCCGTGAACGCAACGATGCAGGACGTGACCAGGCGCATGGATGTCGAACGGCTCAAGACCGAGTTCGTCTCGATGGTCTCGCACGAGCTGCGTACCCCGCTCACGTCGATCCGAGGCGCGCTCGGACTCGTCGATGCCGGGCTCGCTGGGGAGCTACCCAAGGAGGCCGCCGACATGGTGCGGGTCGCGCACAATAACGCCGAACGACTGATCCGCCTGGTCAATGACATCCTGGATCTCGACAAGATGGCGGCCGGACGGCTGGAGCTGCGGGTCACCAACCTCGACCTTCGCCGCTTGATGAGCTCGGCGGCAGACGCCATTCGCCCGCTGGCAGCGGCACGCGACATCCAGGTCGTGGTCGAGAATCGCGCGCGTGGCGCGGTCCGTGGCGACGCAGACCGCCTGGCGCAGGTGCTCGCCAACCTGCTCTCCAACGCCATCAAGTACTCTCCCGACGGCGGTCGAGTGATCCTGCGCGCCGTCCCCGGTGCCAGCGCGGGGCGTATCCGCATCGCGATCCGCGACCACGGCCCCGGGATTCCCGCCGATCGGCGTCACCTCCTCTTCGGCAAGTTCCAGCAGCTCGACGCGAGCGACACGCGCGCGCGCGGTGGATCGGGGCTCGGGCTCGCGATCAGCAAATCGATCATCGAGCAGCACGGTGGCGAGATCGGCGCCGACTCCGAGCCCGGCACGGGCAGCGAGTTCTGGTTCGAGCTGCCCGGACGCCAGAGCGGCAGCGAGCTCGACATGCTCTCGAGCGGCCGACAGGTGGTCGCGCTCGTCGGCGGCGACGACGTGCTGCTGAGCCGCGCCGAGGTCACGCTCACCGGCGCCGGCTTCGTCGTCGCGGTGGCCCATGATCTCGAGCTCGCCGAGGCGTACGTGCGCCGCTTCAGCCCGGCGGCGGTGCTCGTCTGCGGGCCGGCCTCGGAGGAAGGCGCCGCGACGACCCGCCTCGCGCCGCTCATGGGCGGACGCCCCGTGTTCTCGATCGGAGGCCTGGCGCCGGAGCAGCTGCCCGCGCTCGTCCGCGGCGCGCTGAGGCCGCCCGGGCGCACCCGCGTGCTCGTCGTCGACGACGAC
>JBKJOI010000731.1:0-21801 GCA_046595695.1 Haliangiales bacterium
CGCGAACGCCTCGTTGATCTCGACGAGATCGATGTCGGCGATGCGCAGGTGCGCGCGGGCGAGCGCGCGCCGGCTGGCGTCGACGGGGCCGAGGCCCATGATCTCGGGATCGATCGCCGACACCGCCGACGACAGGATGCGCGCCAGCGGCTTGATGCCGAGCTCGCGCGCGCGCGCTTCGCTCATGACCACGACCGCGGCCGCGCCGTCGTTGAGCGGGCAGGCGTTGCCCGCGGTGATGCGGCCGTCGGGGCGGAAGGCGGGCTTGAGCTCGGCGAGCTTCTCGACGGTGGTCCCGGCGCGCGGGCACTCGTCGTGCGAGACGATCGTGCCGTCGGGCAGGGTCACCGGCGTGATCTCGCTGGCGAAGAAGCCGGCCTTCTGCGCGTCGATGGCGCGCTTCTGCGACAGTGCCGCGAACTCGTCCATGACGCGGCGGGTGACGTTCTCCTTCTCGGCGACGTTCTCGGCGGTGTAACCCATGCCGATGTAGACGTCGGGCAGGCCGGAGGCGGGCGACCAGGTGCCGGTGCCGCCCTGGGCGCGCGCGAGCGTGCGGGCCTCGGCGTCGCCGAAGCGCGGGTTCTTGGTGTCGGGCAGGCCGTCGGCGCGACCCTTGGCGAAGCGGCTGACGGTCTCGACGCCGGCGGCGATGAACACGTCGCCTTCGCCGGCCTTGATCGCGTGCGCGGCCATGCGGATGGCCTGCAGCGACGACGAGCAGTAGCGGTTCACGGTGGTGCCCGCGGCGTTGGGCAGGCCGGCGAGCAGGCCGACCACGCGCCCGAGGTTATAGCCCGACTCACCCGCGGGCTGCGCGCAGCCGACGATGATGTCCTCGACCTCTGCGGGATCGAGGTTGGGCACCTTCGCCAGCGCCGCCTTGACGACCAGCGCGGTGAGGTCGTCGGGACGCAGGTTCACGAAAGCGCCCTTCTGAGCGCGCCCGATGGGGGTTCTGGTGGTAGCGACGATCCAGGCTTCAGCCATGACGACTCCCTTGAACTCTCTCGACGGGCCTACTCGTCGACGAACTGAGGCGCGCCGCCGTCGCGGAGCGCGTGCTTGAGCACCTTGCCGGTAGCGTTTCTCGGGAGCGGTTCGGTGCGGATCTCCCAGTGGGCGGGCACCTTGAAGTAGGCGAGCGCCTGGGCGACCCAGTATGCCAGCTCGCGCTCGTCAGGTCTGGTGCCGGTGCGCGCCACGATCACGGCTTTGACTTCCTGGCCCAGCTCGTCGTGATCGACGCCCACGACCGCGGCCTCGGCGACGCTGGGATGCTGCTCGAGGCGCTGCTCGATCTCGGCCGGGTAGACATTCTCGCCGCCGCGCAGGATCAGGTCGCGCTTGCGCGTCGCCAGGGTGAGCCGGCCGTCGCGCAGCCGTCCGACGTCGCCGGTGCGCAGCCAGCGGCCGGGCAGGATGGCGGCCTTGGTCTCGTCCGCGCGGCGCCAGTAGCCCAGCATGACCCCCGGGCTGCGCACGTGGATCTCGCCGTCCTCGCCGTCGGGCACGGGCTGGCCGTCCTCGTCGCGGATGGCGAGCTCGACGGTCGGCATCGGGCGGCCCACCGAGCCCGGCTCGGCGGCGAGCTCGGCGCCGAAGTGGAGCGTGGCCAGCGCGGTGCATTCGGTCAGGCCGTAGCCCACGCCCAGGGTGCGCGCGGCGCCGGGCAGGATCTCGCGGGCGCGCGCCTGCAGGGCCGGCGCGATCGGCGAGCCACCGCCGCCGAGCTGCCGGATGGCCGAGAGATCGACCTTGGCCGCGTCAGGATGGTGCACGACCCGGTGCAGGATCGTCGCGGTGTAGGCCCAGGCGCTGACCTTCTCCTCGACCATGAGCCGGATCGCGAGCGCGGGATCGAAGCGACCGGTCGGCCACACGGTGCGTGCGCCGCCGGCGAGCGCGGTCACCGCGGCGGAGTGCAGCCCCGACACGTGGAACAGCGGGCTGGTGACCAGGATGCATGCCTGCGCCGGCGGGTTCGCCGGGTGCAGCGCGCGCAGCCTGGCGCCGTGGAAGAAGTTCATCTGCGCGAGCGCGAGGACGTTGCGGTGCGAGTGCACGGCGCCCTTGGGCCGCCCGGTCGTGCCGCTCGTGTACAGGATGACCGCGGGGTCGTCCTCGGCGATCGCGACGTCGGGGAGTGGCGCGTCGGGCGCGTGGCTGGTGAGCGCCGCGAAGTCGGTCTCCATGACCACCGTCGGCACGCCGGTCGGCTCGCCGCCGCCGTCGCCGTCGCCGTCGTTCAGGCGCGCCAGCCGGCGCGCGTCGGCGACCAGCAGGCGCGGCTCGGCGTCGGCGAGCGCCCAGCGGATCTCCGGCCCGGTCCACCAGCCGTTCAGGCCGACCGCGACCGCGCCCAGGCTCACCGTCGCCCAGAAGCTGATCACCCACTGGGCGCTGTTGGCGCCCAGGATGGCCACGCGATCGCCCGGCCCGACGCCGTGCAGATCACGCAGCGCCGCGGCGGTGGACGCGACCAGGCGTCCGAGCTCGCGGAACGTGATGCGGCGCGTGGTCGCACCGTCGGTGAACATGAGGTGCTCGGCGTCGCCGAAGGCAGCCGATGCACTCACGAAGTCACGCAGCGAACGCGCGCGCCGCTTGAACACGCTCATGCGCTCGCCGAGCACGTCGCCTTCTTCCAGCTCGAAGGGCGAACCGGCGGCCAGGAGGGCCGCCTCGGCGCGGGCGACGTCCTCCGGGACGCCGGCGCTCACGAAGCGGCCTCGCGCGCCAGCGTGCGCAGCTGGAACTTGAGCACCTTGCCGGTCGCGTTCATGGGCAGCGCCTCGACCAGCACGACCCGCCTGGGCACCTTGTAGTTGGCCAGCCGCTCGCGGCTCCACGCGATCAGCTCCTCGGTAATCACGCGCGCACCCGGTCGCGCGACCACGAAGGCGACGCCGACCTCACCGAGCCGCTCGTCGGGCGCGCCCACCACGGCGGCCTGCGCGATGCCCTCGTAGGTGAGCAGGACGCGCTCGATCTCGGCCGGGTAGGCGTTGAAGCCGCCGACGATGAACATGTCCTTCTTGCGGTCGGTGATGCGCAAGTAGCCGCGCTCGTCCATGGTGCCGATGTCGCCCGTGTGCAGCCAGCCCTGCGCGTCGATGGACGCGGCGGTCTCCTCGGGATCGTCGAGGTAGCCGGCGGTCACGGTGTAGCCGCGCACGACGATCTCGCCGGGCGCGCCGCGCGTGACCTCGGTCCCGGCGTCGTCGACGATGAGGACCTCGACGCCCGGGATGGCGCGCCCCGAGGTCGTGGCGATGGTCTCGGGATCGTCGCCGACGCGGCACATGGTCGAGACCCCGGTGGCCTCGGTGAGCCCGTAGCCGGTGATGACGGTCGCGAAGCCGAGCTCGCGGCGCATGCGCTCGATGAGCTCGACCGGGATCACCGCGGCGCCGGTGACCGCGAGCCGCAGGGACGACAGATCGCGCGTGGCCAGATCCTCGCGCGCGAGGATCGTCTGGTACAGCGTCGGTGGCCCGGGCAGCACGGTGATGCGGTCGCGCGTGATGCGCTCGAGCACCGCCTCGGCGTCGAAGATCGGCTGCGGGTAGGTGGTCGCGCCGGTCATCAGCGCGGCCAGCCAGCCGGCCTTGTAGCCGAAGGTGTGGAAGAACGGGTTCACCACGAGATAGCGATCGCCGGCGCGCAGGCCGATGAGCTCGCTCCACTCGCGGAAGGCGCGCAGCGTCTGCGCGTGCGTGCACACGACGCCCTTGGGGTTGCCGGTGGTGCCGGAGGTGAAGATCACGTCGCTGAGCGAGTCGGGTGTGACCGCGCGCGCGCGCGCGTGCGCCTCGGCGGGTGAGATGGCCGCGGCGGCGGCGAGGAAGCCGTCCCAGGCCAGCGTGCCCTCGGGCGCCTCGCCGCGCAGGACGACGATCTTGCGCAGCTCGGGCAGCGGGACGTCGGCCCGCCGCAGCATGGCCACGTAGTCGGTGCCCAGGAAGCTGCTGACGGTGAACAGCAGCTTCGCCTTGGCGCGCGCGAGTACGTACGCGGCCTCGCTGCCCTTGAAGCGCGTGTTGATCGGAACGATCGCCGCGCCGACCGCATGCGCCGCGAGCGCCGCGACGATCCACTCCCACACGTTGGGCGCCCAGATGGCCACGCGGTCGCCGGGCGCGATCTCGAGCGCGAGCAGCGCGCGCGCGCCGCGCTCGGCCGCCGCCTCGAGCGCGCGGAACGACAGCGTGGTCGCGCCGTCGCAGATCGCCGGCGCGTCGCCGAAGCGCGCGGCCGAGTCGTGCACGAGCTGCGGGATGGTCGTCGGAAGCGTCGTCGAGGTCATCGCGCCATCTCCCGCCAGGCTACGCCGCGACCTGCCGGCCGCTGCCGCGCACGGTCTTGCCGACGTTTACGCCGTGCAGCTTCTCCAGGTGCGCGGCGATCTTGTTGGCCAGATCCTCGGCCGCGGGCATGAGCGCCGGGGCCAGCATGGCGTTCACCAGCGGCCCGGTCGGCCCGCCCGCGTCCATGCGCAGCGTGAAGGTGAGCTGCGAGGTCGGCCGCCCAGCCGCCGGGCCGAGCTCGCGTCGGGCCGGGCCGCCGCCGTGCATCATGCGGAACAGCCGGCGGAAGATCGAATCGACGAAGCGGCGCCACAGCCCGCGCTTGGCCGGGGCGGGCGTGGGCGCGTCGTCGGTGACCGCGCCCATGACCAGGGTCCCGCCGCCCTCGACCTGCTCGTTGAGCCCGGTCAGGGTGAAGGTCACGCGCTCGGGGCCGTTCCACTCGGTGACGTGGGCGCGCAGCTGCACCATGCGGCTGAGGATTCCCACGTCGCCTTTGAGCGTCCACAGCGAGTCGGTCTCGCTCAGGATCTCGTGCTTCTGGTAGCCGGTCAGAAGCGGCGCCCAATTGTTCATGTCCTTGACGAACTCCCAGATGGCCTCGGGCGTCAGGTGCATACGCGTCGAGTACTCGACCTCAGGCATGGTGCTGTCCTTCCTACGCCGGCCGCTGCTCGGCGGCGTGCGTTCCTGCGATGTAGCCAAAGGTCATGCCCACGCCGATGGTGGCGCCGGCGCCCGGGTAGCCCGGTCCGGTGATGCCCGCCATGACGTTGCCGGCCGCGTACAGCCCGGGCACGGTCTCACCGTCGACGCGCAGGACCTGCGCGTGTGCGCTGACGCGCGCGCCGCCCTTGGTGCCGAGCGCGCCCGCGTGCACCTGCAGCGCGTAGAACGGGGCCTTGGCGATGGCGCCCAGGTTGGGGTTCGGCTGGTGCGCCGGATCACCGTAGAAGTGGTCGTACAGGCTCTCGCCGCGGCGGAACTCGCGATCGACGCCCTCGGCGGCGAAGCCGTTGAAGCGCTGCACCGTCTGCGCGAGCCCGGCCGCGTCGACGCCGATCTTGGCGGCCAGCTCCTCGATCGTGTCAGCGCGCGTGATCCACTCGGGCAGCTGCATGCCCGGGATCGACGTCAAGAGCGCGTACTTCTGCACGAAGCTGTGATCCAGCACCAGCCACGCGGGCAGGTTGGGCCGCTCGTAG
Source organism: Haliangiales bacterium (assembly GCA_046595695.1). GTDB lineage: Bacteria > Myxococcota_A > Polyangia > Haliangiales > SHYZ01 > JBKJOI01. The sequence continues at coordinate 5,516 of JBKJOI010000731.1, forward strand.
CTGACCGGATCGAAAGCGAAGAACGGCTTCATCATGTCGTTGTAGTTGTGCGCCTCGTTGACGAAGCGCTTGCCCTGCCGGTTCACGATGATGCTGTGCGGCAGCGAGCGGATGGCGAAGTCGCCGCGGTTGAGCTGGCGGCCGTCGTACTCCTCGCCCGGGATCACCACCGACGGGCACCACCACGCCTCGCTCATGTTGCCGAGGTCGGCGCCGACCGCCATGGCCATGCGCAGGCCGTCGCCGTCGTTGCCGGGCGGGCTGTTCGGATGGGTCAGCTGGCCGCCCAGGAACTGCGCGCACAGCGCCTGGTTCCACTCGAAGCCACCGCTCGCCAGCACCACGCCGCGCTTCGCGCCGATGAGCAGCTCGCGGCCGCCTTGCTCGGCGCGCAGGCCGACCACGCGGCCGCCGTCGAGCACCAGCTCCTTGGCGGTGACGCCCAGCGCTGGCTCGATGCCGGCGTCGAGCACGCCCTTGAGCAGGCCGCCGCACAGCGCGCCGCCCGAGCTGATGAGGCCCTCCGACAGACGCTTACCCAGCAGCTTGAAGGGCAGCTTGGCCGGCGACGAGAACACGCCCCACTCGGTGGCCTCGGTCACCGACATGACGGTCATGCCGAAGATCGGGCTCTTGCGCAGCCGGTCCTTCCACGCGCCCAGCTGCTTGGTGTCGAAGATGCCCGGGTCGAGCGAGCGCGCGCCCGGCTTGCCGCCGTCGAACTCGGGGTGGTAGTCGGGGTACTTGGCCAGCGCCTGGAAGCGCAGCGGCGTGTGCGCCTCGATGAAGCGCAGCATCACGGGCGCGAGATCGAGGAAGACCTCGATGAGCTTGTCGTCCGATCGGCCGTCGGCGAGCTTGCGCGTGTAGCGCAGCGCCTCGTCGCGCGAGTCAGCGATGCCGACCTCGGGCATGTGGTGGTTGTTGGGGATCCACATGACGCCGCCCGAGACCGCGGTGGTGCCGCCGACCTTGGCCGCCTTGTCGATCAGCGTGACCTTGGCGCCCTTGGCCTGCGCGGCCAGCGCCGCCGCCATGCCCGCGCCGCCGGTGCCGATGACCAGTACGTCGGTCTCGAGCTGCCACTTGATGCCCTTCTTGAACCACATGGAACGCGCTCCTCAGCGATGGGCCGCGTGGCGGCCAGCGATGTAGCCGAAGACCAGGCCGCGCAGATTGGACAGGCCGCTCTGGTAGCCGGCGCCGATGTCGAGCGGCGCGGTGGTGTTGCCCGCCGCGTAAAGCCCGGGGATGACCCGGCCGCGCGTGTGCATGACCTGCGCGGCCACGTTGGTGCGCAGGCCGACCGCGTTGATGCCGACCGAGCAGACACGCAGGCGCAGCCCGTAGTACGGCGCCTTGTCGAGCGGGCCCAGGTTCGGGGTCGTGCGCGTGCCGTCGCCGGTCATCATGGCGGCCCACGGGTAGGTGCCGCGATCGAAGTCGCGGTCGACACCCTCGGCGCAGAAGCCGTTCCAGCGCGCGACCGTGGTCTCGAGTGCCGCGCCGTCGATGCCCAGCTTGGCGCCCAGCTCGCGCAGCGTGGGCGCGCGCGCCACCAGCGACTCGGGCATGTCCTGCACCGGCAGGAAAGTGCCGAGCGGGTACTTGTCGCGGTAGTTCTGATCGAAGATCAGGTAAGGCGGGAAGTTGGGCTGCGTCTGCGAGACGCCGTCCCACTGGCGCGTCTTGGGCAGGTAGTCGCGGTAGAACGACTCGTCGCCGAAGCGCTGGCCGGCCTTGTTGACCCAGATCGCGTGCGGGAAGCCGCCTTCCCACGAGCCGCGCCACAGCGGCTTGCCGTCGTGGGTCTCGCCGGGCACCTGGTAGCCGAAGAACAGGCCCAGGTTGGCCGCGGGCACGCCCGCGGTCTGCGCGCCGATCTCCTGGCCCATGACCAGCGCGTCACCCTCGATGCTGGGCTGGCACATGGAGTTCCACTCGGGGAGATCCTCGAAGTACTTCGCCAGCTCGGGGTTCCAGTCGTAGCCGCCGGCGGCGAGCACGACGCCCTTCTTGGCGCGCACCATGAAGCTCTTGCCCGTTTTCTCGGCGCGCACACCCACGACCACGCCGTTTTCGACCACGAGCTCGCGCGCGGGCGTCTCGACGAACGTGGGAATCTTGCGCTCCACCACCGCCGCGCGCACGAAGTACGCCATCATGCCCGGCCCGAAGGTGCGCACGTCCTTGCTGACGCGCTTGCCGAGCGTGGCGAAGTCCCACTTCATCACGTTCACGAAGCCGCCCCACGCGAACAGCTCGTCGTGGGTGATGCCGTTGGGCATGTGCGGCGACAGGTAGGTCTTCTTGGCCCACTCGCCCAGCTCGGCGCCCGGGAAGGGCTCGACCTCGAGGTAGCGGCCGGCGGCGATGGTGCCGGGCGCCTTGGGGAAGTGGTAGTCGGGGAAGTCCTGGATGACCTTCCAGCGGACGCCCGCCTTCTCCTCGAAGTAGCGGACGGCCTCGACGCCGACGTCGAGCAGCGCGGCCTGCAGCTCGGGGTCGGCGTAGCCGGCGGCGAGGAACTGCAGGTACTCGAGCCCGGCGGCGCGTGAATCCGTCAGCCCGGCGCGCGCCATCACGTGGTTCGCGGGCAGGAAGACCTCGCCGCCCGAGTACGCACAGACGCCGCCCAGCTTGGGCGCCTTCTCGAGGATGACGACCTTCTTGCCCAGGTCGTGCGCGGCGATGGCGGCGCACAACCCACCCAGCCCCGATCCGACCGCGACGACGTCTGCTTCCAGGTCCCACTTGCCGAACATGAGCGCCATGCGTTTTGTCCTCGAAGACAGCCTGGTGACGAAGCCGAACTAGAACATGTTTCACTTGACCTGACAAGACGCGGGTGGTTTCCTTTGAAACAAGTTTCAGTCACGCTTCGGTCAGATTTCAGTAGGGTGTAACCACTCATGGCAGCAGCAAGGCTCGTTCGCTTCGTTCGCGCTACCGGGGCCGAGACCCTGTCCGCATGCGATGAAGCGGGCGGGATCGCGATGCTGCTCGGTCGCGTGCTGCGCGCGCTGGTGCCGCCGCGGATCGACGGCCGCGAGCTGCTCCGGCACATGTACCGGATGGGCAACCGCTCGGTGCCCATCGTGATGCTCACGGCGTTCTTCACCGGCGGCATCATGGTGATCCAGTCGGGCATCTTCATCCGCCGCTACGGCGCCACCGGCCTGCTCGGCTGGGGCACCGGCTACGCCACGCTGCGCGAGCTCGGGCCGATCCTCATCGCGCTCATGTTCTCGGGCCGGGTGGGCGCCAACAACACCGCCGAGCTGGGCACCATGGTGGTGACCGAGCAGATCGACGGCCTGCGCGCGCTCGCCATCGATCCGGTGCGCTACCTGCTGGTGCCGCGCGTCGTGGCCATGGTCCTGACGCTCTTCTGTCTGACGCTTTTCGGCGACATGGTCGCCATGCTGGGCGCGGCGCTCTTCGGGCAACTGATGCTCGGGGTCGAGCTGTCTACCTTCTACTTCTCCGTGGTCGACAACCTGGCGATCTCCGACCTCATGCACGGGCTCATCAAGTCGATCGGCTTCGGCTTCGCGATCGCGCTGACCAGCTGTCACTTCGGCATCACCGTCCAGGGCGGCGCCGTCGGCGTGGGTCGCGCGGTCAACGCCGCGGTGGTAAGCGCCGCCACGTCGATCGTCATCATCGACTTCATCATGACCTTCCTGCTCGGCTAGGCGCACCTCATGAGCAAAGCCCTCGACAGCGTTCGCTCGGTCGGTCGTGGCGCCATCGGCGTGGCCGCCGACGCGCGCGGCCTGCGCCAGATGTTCGCGCGCACGCTCTGGGGCGTCGCGACCTTCAAGCTCGAGCGCACCCTGCTGGTGCGCCAGCTCTACCACATCGGCAATCGCTCGCTGGTGTTCGTGGCAGTCACGCTCGCCTTCCTGGGCATGGTGCTGACCTTCCAGACCTGTCTGCAGGTCAACAAGATCACCGGCGACCTGTCGCAGATCGGCGGCGACTGGGTGCGTATCCTGGTGCACGAGTTCGGCCCCACGTTGACCGCGATGATGCTGTCGACCCGCGTGGGCGCCGGCATCGCCGCCGAGCTCGGCTCCATGACCGTGACCGAGCAGGTCGACGCCTTGCGCATGTGCGGCGTCGATCCGGTCGACTACCTGGTCGTGCCCCGCTTCGTCGCCTGCATCATCATGTGCGTCGTGATCACGACCTTCGCGGTGCTGGTCGCGCTGGCCGCGGGCACGCTGACCGCCAGCGTGGCCTTCCACGTGAACCCGCGCGTCTTCCTCGACTTCGACAAGGTGCAGTCGGGCGACATCATCCTGGGCCTGCTCAAGTGCATGGCGTACGGCGCGGCCATCCCGGTCGTGTCCTCGTACTGTGGCCTGGGCGCGCGGGGCGGCTCGGAGGGCGTCGGCGCGGCGACCACGCGCGCGGTCATCGGCTCGTCGTTCGCGGTGCTCATGCTCGACTTCGTGCTCTCGGGGCTCGGTTACGCGTTCTTGCAACACGACGGCGGCGGTTGACCGTTCGTTCGCCAAGGAGTTTGCCGTGAAGGAATCGGATCTGGAGCTCAAGGTCGGCGCGCTCATCCTGGGCTCGCTCGCCATCCTCGGCGTCTTCTTCTACGCGCTCGGCAACTTCTCGCTCGGCAAGGGGTACGTCTTCTACGTCGACTACCGCTTCAGCGGCAACATCCAGCCGGGCGCGCCGGTGAAGGTCTCCGGCATCAAGGTCGGCAAGGTCGAGGAGGTGCAGTTCCTCGGCGGCAAGCTGGACGAGAAGACCGGCCGGCGCGTGCAGGTGCGGCTCAAGGTGTGGGTGCAGGAGCGGGTGAAGGAGACCGTGCGCGAGGACGCCGAGTTCTTCGTCAACACCACCGGCGTGCTCGGCGAGCAGTACCTCGAGATCGTACCCGGCTCGTACGAGAAGCCGGCGCTGCAGGCGGGCGCGATCATGACCGGCGTCGATCCGCCGCGCACCGATCTGATCGTGGCGCGGCTGTACGACTTCCTCGACTCGATCACGACCCTCCTGCGCGAGGACAAGGATCTCATCCGCTCGCTGCTCAAGGACGGCGCCGGCGCGGTGCACGAGCTGAACGTCGCGCTCGCCGAGAACCGCCAGGTCATCGGCCGCGTGCTCAACTCGACCGACAAGCTCGCATCGGAAGCGGCGCTCCTGCTCGCCGACGTGCGCACCGGCATGGGCGACCCGCGCGTGATCGGCCGTACCCTCGCGCACGTCGATCAGGCGATCGTGAGCGCCGACAAGGCGATGGTCACGCTCACGCCGCGCGCCGCGTCGCTGCTCGACGAGGGCACGCGCGTCACCGGCATGATGACGCCGGTGCGCGTGGAGCGCGTGTTCGGCGCGGTCGACTCGGCGCGCACCGCGCTCGACCGCGGCAGCGAGCTGCTCGTGCAGGCGACCGCGCTCGTCACCGGCCTGAACCTGGGCAAGGGCACCGCCGGGCGGCTGCTCACGCGCGACGACCTGTACGCCGACATCAAGGAGCTGGTCGTGAACCTCAAGCGCAACCCGTGGAAGCTCATCTGGAAGGAGTAGCGGGGCGCGCGTGAACGAGAGGCGTTACCAGCGCAAGGTCGGCGCGGCGGTCTTCCTGCTGCTGGCGGTGATCTGCGCGTTCGTGATGGCGCGGCAGGGGCGGAGCGTGGGCCCGGGCCTCACGGTCTGGGTCGAGATGGCGCACGCGGGCCCGCTGATCGCCGGCGCCAAGGTGCGCGTGGCCGGCCTGGTCGTCGGCGAGATCTCCGAGGTCAGCTTCCTGCCCCGGCAGGGCGGCGGCGCGCGCGTCACGCTGCGGCTGTGGATCGACAAGCGGCGCGCCTGGCTGATCCACGAGCGCTCCGACTTCTTCGTCAACCAGCCCTCCTTGCTGAGCGAGCCGTACCTCGAGGTCGGCCTGCCCGAGCGCGGCGACCCGGGTCCGGTCATTCGCGACGGCGCGATCGTGCGCGGCGTGGATCCGTCGTCGATCGATCGCCTGCTGGTGCGTTCGTACGCGGTGCTGCGCGAGCTGGGCGCGCTCATGGAGAACGACTTCCCCGAGATGAAGGAGCTGGGCCAGGAGATCGACGCGCTGGCGCACACCTTCGACGAGCTCTCGAAGGTCACGCCCCCGGGCATGTTCGCCGGCATGGGCGGCGGCGGCGGCGGCGCGGGGCTGGGACGGCTCGCCCTCGAGGCGGCGCAGACGAGCTTCTTTATCGATGCGGTGAAGACGGAGACGGCCGGCTGGGAGGGCACGCTCGTGCGTGGCCGGGCGCTCGTGGTGCGGGGGCGCGCGACCGTCGAGATCCTGCGCGGCAGGGTCACGGCGCTGACCGCGCGGCTCGACGAGCTGCGCGCCAGCCTCTCGCCGGAGCAGCTCGCGCGTGTCGACGCAGCGCTGGCGCGCGTCGACACGCTCATCCGGCAGGTGGACGAGGTGGTCGCTGGCGCCGAGGCGCTCGCGGCGCTGATCGGTCGCGGCGAGGGCTCGATCGCCGCGTTCGCCGCCGACATGGAGATTGCCGACGAGGTGAAGGCCGTGACCAAGCTGCTGAAGGAGCGACCCTGGTTGCTCGGGCATCCCGACATGGGCCACGCGCCGTAACCGGCGGACCGTCGCACGAAGGGTTACGCTCGAGTTTCCTGGCGATTTCAGCCGCGCTTGACGGCCGTCAAGTGAAGTGCGCGATATCCAATGCGCTTGACCGGGAAAGTGAAACATGTTTCACTTTCTGGGATGAGAGACCGCACGGACAAGATTCTCGACGTCGCCATCGAGCTGGCCGAGAAAGGCGGTTTCGACAACGTCCGGCAGCGCGATGTGGCCGCGGCTGCGGGGGTCGCGCTCGGTACGCTCTACAAGCGCTTCCGCAGCAAGGAAGACATCCTGTGCGCCGCGCTCGACCGCGAGGCGGAAGAGCTCGAGCGCCGGATGGAGAAGAACCCGGTCAAGGGCGACGCTCCGCTCGCGCGCGTCATCACGCTGTTCAACATGATGACCCGCGGCCTGTGCCGGAAGCCGAACTACGCGCGCGCGGTCGTGCGCGCGATGGCCTCGGGCGTGCCCGAGATCGCCGGCAAGGTCGCCGCGTACCAGGCGCGCATCACCGGGCTCATCATCGCGGCCATGCGCGGCGTCGGTCGTCTGACCTTCACCGATGCCAAGACGTCACCACCGAGCGCCGACGAGACGAAGCTGGCGCTCATCATGCAACAGCTTTGGTTCGCCAACCTGGTCGGTTGGTCGGCGGGCCTGTTCGGACAGGGCGAGATCGTCACCCACCTCGAAGAGGCCGGCGCTCTCCTGTTCCGCATTGAAAAGGCGCGCTGAGCCCAGCGCAGTCGTTCCGTAGAAGGAGGGGTCCATGAGCCGCTTCCCGATGCCCCGTTATCCCAATGGCTGGTTCCAGGTCGCGTATTCCGACGAGCTGGAGCCGGGGGCGGTCCGTCCGCTCAAGTACTTCGGTCGCGACCTGGTGCTGTTCCGCACCACCAGCGGCCAGGCCTCGCTGCTCGACGCGCACTGCCCGCACCTGGGCGCGCACCTCGGGCACGGCGGCAAGGTCGTCGGTGAGAGCGTGCAGTGCCCGTTCCACGCCTGGTGCTTCGACAGCAAGGGCCAGTGCTCGTCGGTGCCGTACTCGCCCAAGATCCCGCCGCGCGCCCGCGTCGGCGCCTGGATCGTGGTCGAGCGCGCCGGCCTCATCATGACCTGGTTCCACGCCGCCGGCCTGGCGCCGCAGTGGGAGCTCCCCGAGGTCCCCGAGTACGGGGACGACGAGTGGACCACGTACGAGCGCCGTAGCTGGAAGATCAAGACCCACAACCAGGAGATGGCCGAGAACTCGGTCGACTCGGCGCACTTCCTGTACGTGCACGGCACGGTGGAGCAGCCCAAGACCACCGCGGAGACCAAGGACCACGTCCTGCACATGTTCTCCGAGACCAAGATGACCACGCCCATGGGCAAGGTGAAGGGCTCGGTCGAGTCGATTCTCTACGGCTTCGGCTTCACGACCACGCGCTTCAAGGGCATCGTCGACACGCTGCTGGTCAGCTCCGCGACCACGATCGACGAGGACCACGTCGAGATGCGCTTCGCCTTCACGGTGAAGAAGCTGCCGACCAAGGACGTCACCAAGACGGTCGGGCGTGCGTTCATCGCCGAGATCGAGCGTCAGGTCGGGCAGGACATCCCCATCTGGGAGAACAAGATCTACCAGAACCCGCCGCTCATCGTCGAAGGCGACGGACCGATCGGCATGTTCCGCCGCTGGGTGAAGCAGTTCTACACCGAGCCGTCGGAAGGACCGCGCGGCCTGCCGGTGGTCGGCGCCACGCCGACCGCGATGGCGTAAGCCCCCGTCCTCTTCGTTCGACCGTCCCCCTCGGTTCCTGCACAGCCTGTGCGCTCCCTGCGCACCGTGACGGCTGCGCGTGATGCGATCGAGTCGACCTATGTGTCGATTCCGTCTCGCCTCGCGCGCCGAGGCTGCGTGGTACTTTGCTTGCTTCTCACCATTCCGTCGCTCGCATGCCGCCAGAGTGCGAGCCCAACCCGGAGGTCGAGAAATGATGCGTGGATGGCAAGCAACGTGGACGGCGCTCGTGGTGATGGTCATGGCAACGGCGGTCGGTTGCGGGGGCGAGCCCGCCCAGGAGCTGCAGAGGGACCAGGCAAACGCCGTACTGCCGGTGGTCACGCCGCAGATCGCGACGCCGGTGCTGCATGACTACGAGGATGCGCCGCGAACGCCCAACGCCGACGATCCAGCGATCTGGGTGCCGTCGGCAGCGCAGGAGGCCGCCGGCGCGGAGCCGCTGGTCATTGGCGTGCTCAAGGACGGTGGCCTGCAGGTCTACGACCTCGCCGGGCAGCTCGTGCAGAGCGTGGGCACGGTCGAGTGCGAGGGCAGCACCGCGCTCGGCCGCTTCAACAACGTGGACATCGCGACCGGCTTTCCGCTCGCGCTCGGAGGCGGCGGCGTACGCCGCGTCGACGTGGCGGTGGTCAGCGACCGCGGCTGCGACCGGCTGCGCTTCTACGCCATCGATCCGACGCTGCCCGACGGACCGCTCGTCGACGTGACGGCGGGTGACGTGCCGCGCGTGTTCCCCGAGCGCTTCGTGCAGCCGTCGCCTCTGCAGTCGCCCGGGGCGGAGCCCGGGGTGGAAGAGAATCCCGTGGAGGATCAGAGCACCGCGTACGGGATTGCCGTCTGGGACGCGCGGCCAGGCGACGACGATGATGATGACGACGACGACGACTGCGAGGACGACGAGCGGGAGGCCGGGACGTGGCTTCGCGCCGTCGTCAGCCAGCGCAGCCGCAGCGCGATTGCCATCGTCGATCTGTACGCCACGGAGGACGGTCGTATCTCCTACGGATCTCGCGCCGAGCTACGGTTCCAGACGATCTTCGCCGTACCCGATACCGCGGACGAGAACGCGTTGGTCGCGTGGACGCCGTGCCGCGAGGATGCGACCGAGGACCTCCAGCTCGAGGGCCTGGTCGTCGATCGCCGCGAGGACATCCTCTACACCACGCAGGAGATCATCGGGATCTGGGCCATCCCGCTCGCCGACGACCTCGTCGGCGTGGTCGACGTGCCGATCGACCACCTGGCCGAGCGCGTGCGCTCGTTCGGCGCGCCGTCGTGGGCCGTCCCCGACGGTGACGAGTTCGCGTGCGAGCTCGAGGAGCCGGCCGCACCGCTACCCACCGGGACGGTGGTGATCCCCGGCAACCCTGCCGCGGGCGGCGAGCAGCTCGTCGCTGACGTCGAGGGCCTCACGATCTACTACGCCCCCGACGACGACGACGCCTATCTATTGGTCTCCAGCCAGGGCGACGACTCGGTGCACGCGTACGCCATCGACGAGGACGTCGATGACCTCGGCGACGAGCCGCTCGCGGAGAACCACCGGGGCGGCTTCCAGGTCGACGGCGTCGGCGAGACCGACGGCCTTGACGTCACCGGCACCGGGCTCGGCGGGGCGTTCGCCGGCGGCCTCCTGGTGCTCCAGAACGGCCAGGCGCCGCCTCCGGCATCGACCGACCCGGTCGGCGGCTTCGAGTACAACGCCTCGACGGAGTTCGTGTACGTGCGCTGGAGCGACGTGGCGGCGAGCTTCGACCCGCCGCTCGAGTAGAACGCGCGCCGGAGCTCTCGCCGTGCGCCCCCGCGCCCGGGCTACTCCCCGAGCTGCGCCTTCAGCTTGTCGACGACGTCGACGAACTCCTCGACCATCCCGTTCACGACGTCCTTCGACGACTTCACCTGGTTCATGCGGCCGACGATCTGGCCGACCGGGGTGCCGACGAGCTCCTTGGCGCCCGGGGCGCCCGCCTGCGCGCCGCGGTAGATCCGCTGCTGCGCGTCGGAGGTGAGCATGTACTGCAGCGGCATGGGCAGCGTGCCGGGCGAGCCCTCGGCCTCCCAGGCCTCGGTCCACTTGGTCTTGAGCAGCCGCGCCGGCTTGCCGGTCCACAGCTTGGCGCGCACGGTGTCGCTCGAGCTGGCCTTCATGATCTTCTCGATCAGGACCGGGTGGTAATCGCTCTCCTTGACCGCCAGCCAGATCGAGCCGGTCCACACGCCGTCGGCGCCCAGCGCCAGCGCCGCGGCCGCCTGGCGACCCGAGCCGATGCCGCCCGCGGCCAGCACCGGCACTGGGTGCACCGCGTCGACGACGTCGGGCACCAGCACCATGGTGGTGATCTCGCCGGTGTGGCCCCCGGCCTCCGAGCCCTGCGCGACGATCAGATCGACGCCGACCTCGACCTGCTTCTTGGCCTGCGCGGCCGTGCCGACCAGCGCGGCGACCTTGACGCCGTGCTTGTGTGCCAGCGCGACGATGTCGGCCGGTGGCGGGCCGAGCGCGTTCACCAGCAGCTTGATCGGGTGCGAGAGCGCGATGTCGACGTGGTTGCGGCCGGCCGCCGGCGTCCAGCCCAGCAGCGACTCCGACTTGTCGGCGCCCGCGGGCAGCGGCGGCACCTCGTAGCGGGTGAGCACGTCCTCGACGAACTTGCGGTGGCCCGCCGGGATCATCTTCTCCAGCGAGTCCTTGTCGACGGCCTCGGTCTGGTCGGAGACCAGCGTCTTGGCCGGCATGACCACGTCGACGCCGTAGGGCTTGCCGCCGCAGTTCTTGTCCAGCCAGGCCAGCTCCTGCTCGAGCTCCTCCGAGGAGAAGGCGAGCGCGCCGAGCACGCCCATGCCGCCGGCCTTGCTCACCGCCGCGACCACGTCGCGGCAGTGGCTGAACGCGAAGATGGGGAACTCGATGCCGAACATCTCGCACAGGCGGGTCTTCATGGGGCTTCCTCCTGGGCGAGCGCGGCGCCCAGCCGTGTGAGCTGCGCGGTCGCACCGCCCAGCGCCAGCTCGATCTGCTTGGACCACAGGTAGTAACGGTGCAGCGGATAGTCGAGATCGAAGCCGATGCCGCCGTGCAGGTGCTGCGCGGCGTAGACGACGCGGTGACCTGCCTCGGCGGCCCAGTACTTGGCGATCGCGACCTCGCGCGTGGCGGGCAGCTCGTTTGCCAGGCGCCACGCCGCGTGCCAGGTCGCCAGCTTGATGGTCTCGACGTCGACGTAGGCGTCGGCGGCGCGCTGCGAGACCGCCTGGAAGGTCGCGATCGGGCGGTCGAACTGCTGGCGCTCGGTCGTGTAGCGCGCGGTCATCGAGAGCGCGCGCTGGGTCACGCCCAGCTCGAGCGCACACAGCCCGACCAGCGCGTGCTGCACGAGCCAGTCGAGCGCCGCGCGACCGCGCTCGGGACCGACCAGCACGTCGTCGGCCTCGACGCGCACGCCACCGAGCGTCACGGTGTAGAGCGGCTCGCCAGTGGTCGAGATCTGCTTCTCGAGGGTCACGCCGGAGGCGTGCGGATCGACCAGGAAGAGCGCGACATCGGCGTCGCCGTCGCCGGTGCGTGCCGGCACCAGCACGCGCTGCGCGATCGAAGCCGAAGGCACGTGCACCTTGCGGCCGGAGAGCGTCCAGCCGCCCCGCTCGGCGCGTGCGGTGGTGTGCGGACGCATTGGGTCCGTCTCACCTGCCTCGGTGAGCGCCCCGGTCAGGAAGGTCGTGCCGGCGATGACGCCGGGCAGAAAGCGCCGCTTCTGCGCGTCCGAGCCGAACTGCGCGATCGGCAGCGCGCCCAGCACCAAGGTCGCGAAGAGCGGCACCGGCGCGACCGCCGCGCCGCACTCCTCGAGCAGCGTGCACAGCTCGAGGAAGCCATTGCCGCTGCCGCCGAGATCCTCGGGCAGCGCGGAGCCGAGCAGCCCGGTCGAGGCCAGCTCGGCCCACAGCTTGCGGTGGATGTGCTCGTCGGTGGCATCGACGGCGAGGGCCTTGAGCGCGGCGGGGGTCGCCTGCGCGGTGAACAACTTGAACGCCAGCTCGCGGATGTCGCGCTGCGTGTCGGAAGGTGAGAAGTCCATAGTCGTTGCTCCTACCGTGCCGCGCGGGGCATGCTCAGCCCGGCCATGGCGATGATGTCGCGCTGGACCTCGTTCACGCCGCCGCCGAACGTCAGCACGAGCGTGGTCCGGTAGTAGCGCTCGAGCCGTCCCTGCAGGAACGCGCCCGGCGAGCCGGCCTTGACCAGGCCCGGCTGGCCGACGATCTCGAGCAGCCACTGGTAGATCGACACGAACGACTCGCTGCCGAACACCTTCACCGTCGACGACTCGGCGGGATCCAGGAGGTCCTTCTGGATGTTCCACGCTTGCCGCCAGGTCATGAGCTTGAGCACCTCGGTGCGCGCGTACGCACGCGCCAGGTTGGTCTGTACCCACGGCTCGTCGATCACGCGCTTGCCGTCGGCGGTCTTCGTCTCCTTGGCCCAGCGGGTGACGTCCTCGACGAAGCGGGCCACCGGGCCGGGCGTGAGCAGCGCGACGCGCTCGTGGTTGAGCTGGTTGGTGATGAGCTTCCAGCCCTCGTTCTCGCGGCCGACGCGCATCGACACCGGCACGCGCACCTGGTCGTAGTACGTGGCGTTGGTGCGGTTGTCGCCGAGGGTGTGGATCGGCGTCAGCGAGAAGCCGGGCGACTTGGTGTCGACCATCAGGATCGTGATGCCCTTGTGCTTGGGCGCGTCAGGATCCGTGCGGACCGCCAGCCAGACGTAGTCGGAGTACTCGGCAAGGCTGGTGAAGACCTTCTGGCCGGTGACGACGTAGTGATCGCCGTCGAGCACGGCCTTGGTCTTGAGCGAGGCCAGGTCGGTGCCCGCGCTCGGCTCGGAGTAGCCGATGGCGAAGTGGCACTCACCGCGCAGGATCGCGGGCAGGAACCTGGTCCGCTGCTCCTCGGTGCCGAACTTCATGAGCGTCGGCCCGACCGTGCACAGGGTCAGGAACGGGATGGGGAAGCCGGCGCGCTGGACCTCGTCGAAGAAGATGTACTGCTCGATGGGCGGGCGATCCTGGCCGCCGAACTCCTTCGGCCAGCCGATGCCCAGCCAGCCGTCCTTGCCCATCTGCGTGAGCACCTTGCGGTACTGCGGGCCGCCGCCCTCGCTGCCGGCGGCGAACTCGGCGCGTACCTCGTCGGTGATGTGACGCTGGAAGTAGGCACGCAGCTCCTGCTGCAGGCGTTTCTCTTCGGGGCTGTAATCGATGAACATCAGCGCTCCTGATCTCGGGGCGGGGTCGGGCCGCGCGCGACCATCTCGCGCATGCGCTCGGGCGGGACCGCGATGAAGACCGCGTCGCTCTCGGCGGTCAGCACGTCACCGGCGAAGCACTTGCCGACGACGAAGCTCTTGCGGCCGTCACGACGCGCCAGCCGCGCCTCGAAGCGCAGCGGCTGGTTGAGCGGCGTGGGCCGGCGGTAGTTGATGGTGAGGATGCCGGTGAACGAGGGCACCTCGAGCATCACCTGCAGGTGGCCGAACAGCTGGTCGAAGGCCGCGGCGACGATGCCACCGTGGACCCAGCCCGGCGCGCCCTCGTAGGGCGGCCCGAAGGTGACCTCGCCGACCGAGACGTCGGCCTCGTGGTGGAAGCGGATCGGCGGCGCCAGCGGGTTGCAGTTGCCGACCAGCACGCTGCGATCGGCGAACTCGTGCAGGTCGGCGGCGACGCGCGCCTCGCCGTGCTCCTTCTGGAAGCTACGGTGCGGGTGCTCGGCGACGCGCGCCGAGGCCGCGCGCACGGCAGCGGCGGCCTCGCGCAGGACGTCCTCGGGCGCCGCCGTGGTCACACAAAGAGAGATCAGCTCGCGCAGCGCCGCGGACAGCTCGCGCTTCTGGGCCCACGCGCCGTTACGGGCGACCGCGGGGATGTCCCAGAAGGTTTCGCCGTTGCCGATGGCGCTGCGGCTGCTCAAGAACGCGCCTCGAGCGCCTCTTTCGCGGCCCAGCGATAGTCGGGCTTGCCGCTGGGATGGCGCACGATGACGTCGACCAGCTTGAGCAGGCGCGGCACCTTGTAGCCGGCGATGCGCGTGCGGCAGTGCGCGTCGATCGCCGCGAGCGTGATGTCGGCACCCTCGCGCGCCTGGATCACGGCGGCGACGCGCTGGCCCCAGCGCTCGTCGGGAACGCCGACGACGACTGCGTCGAGCACGCCCGGGTGCGCCTTGAGCGTGGCCTCGACCTCCTCGGGGAAGATCTTCTCGCCGCCGCTGTTGATGCACACGGAGCCCCGGCCGAACACGGTGATGCGTCCGTCCTCGTCGACGGTGGCGAGGTCACCGGGGACGACCCAGCGCTTGCCGTCGATGAGCAGGAAGGTCGCCGCTGTCTTCTCGGGGTCGTTGTAGTAACCGATGGGCAGCCGGCCGGTGCGCGCGAGCCGGCCCATCTTGCCCGAGCCGGGCACGAGCGGCTTGAGATCCTCGTCGAGGACGGTGTTGCTCTCGTCCATCATGAAGGTCGGCTGGTTCGACTTGGCCTGCGGCATGCCCGGCAAGGCGGTGCCCTGATGCCCGGTCTCCGAGGCGCCGAAGCTGTTCAGGATCATGACGTTCGGCAGGAGCGCCTGCAGGTCCTCGCGCACCGTGTCGGAGAGCACGGCGCCCGCCGACGAGATGACAAACATGGACGAGACGTCGACGCTGCCGGCGGCCTCGCGCAGCGCGTCGACGAGCGGGCGCGCCATGGCGTCGCCGACCATGGTCATGGTGTTGACCTTCTCCTGGTCGACCAGCCGGATGGCGGTCTTGGCCTCGAAGCTGCGGCCGGGCACGAGCACGACCTTGCCGCCACCGAAGAGGCCGATGAGCGCGGCCCACTGCGCGGCGCCGTGGATGAACGGCGCGGCGGGCAGGAAGGTCATGGCCATGCCGCGATCCTTGGCGTTCTTGGCCAGCTCCTCGGGTTTCTCGAGCTTGGCGCCGCCTGGGTTGCCGCCCTGGAGGCCGGCGAAGAACACGTCCTCCTGGCGCCACACGACGCCGCGCGGCATGCCGGTGGTGCCACCGGTATAGATGATGTAGTGGTCGTCGCCCGAGCGGGTCGGGTAGCCGCGCTCGTTCTTCGAGCCGGCGAGCAACGTCTCGTAGTCGAGCGCGCTGCCGACCGCGGCGTCCGAGCCGTCCTCGACGGAGATGAGGGTGTGCAGGCGCGGCGTGCGCCCGGCCACCGCGCAGGCGCGCGGCGCGAACTCGCGCTGGTGGATCACGGCGACGAGGTGCGCGTTCTCGAACAGGTACGCGAGCTCGTCGTCGACGTAGCGGTAGTTGATGTTGATGGGCACCGCGCGCAGCTTGAACGCGGCGAGCATGCCCTCGAGGAACTCGGTGCCGTTGTGCAGGTAGAGGCCGATGTGCTGGCCTTCCTTGACCCCGCGCGCGGCGAGCACGTGGGCGATCCGGTTGGCGCGCTCCTCGAGCTGGGCAAAGGTCAGACGGCGTTCACCCGCGACGACGGCGGTGCGCTCGGGCACAGCGTCGGCCAGGCTCTCGAAAAGATCGGCGACGTTGAATTCCATGGGCCTGCTCCTCCACCGGCGCTGAGCGCGCCTTCCCTACGGACGATCGCTCGAGACCATCCACATCGCGAAGAACTGGGACGCACCGCCGTAAGCGTGGCCCATGGCCATGCGCGCGCCGTCCACCTGGTGCGCGCCGGCCTGGCCGCGCACCTGCATGGCCGCCTCGGCGAAGCGCAGCATGCCCGACGCGCCGATCGGGTTGGTGGAGAGCACGCCACCGGAGCAGTTCACCGGCAGGTCGCCGTCGGGGGAGGTGGCGCCCTCCTCGACCATCCGCCAACCCTGACCCTCCTCGGCGAAGCCCAGGTTCTCGAGCCACATGGGCTCG
>JBKJOI010000787.1:0-2590 GCA_046595695.1 Haliangiales bacterium
GCCCGAGACGCCCGTAGATCCGCGCGCGCGCCGCGAATGGGGCCTGCGCAGCTTCTCGCGCCACGTCGCCGACGCGGGCGGTCGCTTCTCCCTGGGCGGCTTGCCGCCTGGCGCCTACCGGGTGCGCGCGGCGCGTCCGGGCGCGGTCGAGGACGCGCTGTTCGCCGGCGCCGGCCTGGCGGTCGCGCCCGGCGATCGCGAGGTGAAGATCGTCGTCCCCGAGGACGGCGTGGTGCGCGGCAAGCTCGCCTACAAGGACGGCACGTCGCCGCCGCTCTACGCGGTCGGCTTCGGCGCCGCCAACCCGGCGCCCTTCGCCAGCCCGGACGGAGCGTTCCGGCTGCCCGTGCCCGGCGGCAAGCAGTCGATCTCGGTGAGCGGCCCGAGCTTCCTGCCGAAGACCCTGCCCGCCGTCGAGGTGAAGCCGGGTGAGGACACCGACCTGGGCACGATCACCGTCGAGCAGGGCCGCACGATCAGCGGCCGCGTGCTACGCGCCGACGGCACCGCCGTGGAGGGCGCGCAGGTCGCGGGCGGCAGCGGCCTGACCGGCACCGGCACCGAGCTGTACATCGAGTCGGAGAGCCCGGGCTCGCAGAGCACCACCACCGATGCGGCGGGCCGCTTCGTGCTGCCCGGGCTGGGCCCGCGCGCGCTGGCCGTGATCGCCGAGCACGAGGGCGACGGTCGCTCGCTCGCGCACCCGGTGCCGGCGGGCGAGGGCAGCGTCCAGGTCACGCTGGTGCTCGAGGCCACCGGCGCGCTGCAGGGCAAGATCACGCGCGCCGGCAAGCCGCTCGAGAAGGTCGTGCTGCTCGCCAACCCGCGCATCGCCCCGAGCTCGACCTCGTTCCTGATGACCGGACCCGACGGCAGCTACCGCTTCGACCAGCTGAGCCCGGGCGCCTACTACCTCACCGTGATGATCGGCGGCGGCGGCGGCCGGCCCGGCGACATGTACTCGCGCGTCGTCGACGTGCGCGCCGGCGGCACCGCGCAGCTCGACGTCGACATCGGGGAGGGCAGCGTGACACTAGACTTGTCGGCCACCGACGCGGCGGGCGCGCCGGTCCAGGCCGCGATGATCTGGCTGGTCTCGGGCAAGGTCGCGGGGGGCAAGTACGACGAGCTGTTCGGCCAGCTCGCCGAGCGCGGCCCCGGGCAGGTCCACAGTCGCATGGTCGTGGGCGGCCAGCCGGCGCGCTTCGAGGCGCTCGCGCCCGGCGCGTACACCGCCTGCGCGATCGGGATCCCCGGCGATCTGAACGACCCGAGCGCCATGGAGCGCCTGCGCGGCCTGATGGGCGTCACGAAGCTCGCGTGCACCAGCCACGAGATCCCAGCGGCCCCGAAGGCGCAGACGGTCACGATCGTCGTGCCCATGCCGGTCGTGCCGGCCGAGCCCTAACGCTTCGCCGCGTTCCGCCCGGAAGCTGCGCGCGTCACCCGCGCCCGCTCGAGGTCTGTCAGCAGCCCCGACGTCTCCTCGCTCATGTTCTCCACCGACTCGACGCCCAGGATGAGGCCGTCGATCTCCTCGGCGAGCTCCTCGCGCGTGCCCACCCCGACGATGTGCGAGCGCAGGTAGTTGAACGACTTCTCGAGCGTGTCCATCTTGACCGCGAGCAGCCGGTGCATGTCGGAGATGCGCGTGTGCTGGCGCAGGCGCTTCTCGGCGAGGCCCAGGTTCTGGCGCAGGCTGGCCGCGATCTCGCGGTTCTGCTCCTTGCGTAGCTGGTTCTGCACGCGCTCGATCTCGTGCTGGATCTCCGCCACGTCGCTCTCGCCCAGGAAGCGCTCGAGCCGCTGGTGCACGGTGGCCATCTGCAGGAACGCGTGCAGCAGCCGGCCGAGCTTGGCCATCTCGCTCTCGATCAGGCGCGCCTCGAGGCTGGTGTTCTGCTCGCCGAGCTTCTGGATCTCCTCAGACTGCCGGCGCAGCTCGTCGAAGCGCTCGACGTACGCGCTCTCGAGCTGCTTCAGCGCCGTCTCGGCCTGGCGCACCATCGCCTCCTGCGCCTCCTTGGTCTCCTGCGCCAGCACCCAGCGGCGGAACGGCACCGAGTCGGCGCCCAGCACCAGCCACAACGCCTCCACGCCCGCGCCGATGACCAGCGGTAGCCAGGAGAACGTGGCGATCGCGAACGCGCCCGCCGCACCCAGCAGGATGTAATTGTACTGGTTGGCGAAGGCGCGCTTGAACAGCCCGGGCGTCTTCTTCTTGCTGAGCGCGTCGCTCATGAACGCCGTCGAGCCTACCACGGTGGCGACGGGCCCCGCCCCATGGCCGATTGCTTGACTGCACCGGCACCCCCGTCGAATATACGGCCCGGGGAGGCCATCTGTCGTGAAGCTCACACCGCTGTCCAAGGCACTCATCACTCTGATCGTCGTCGGTGCCGTCGGCGCCGCGGTCTACGTCAACCGCGGCAAGCTCGCGCCCGGGGCCAAGGGCTCGGGTAGCGGCTCCAAGCTGGTCCAGCCGGTGAACCTCCCCGACGGCAAGCCCACGCCGCCCGCGCCCGACGGCAAGCCCGGCTGCGCCGACAAGCCCGAGGTCCGTTTCTACCACTGGGCGTGGAACGCGCAG
>JBKJOI010000841.1:0-3162 GCA_046595695.1 Haliangiales bacterium
GCCCGAGACGACCACCGGCAAGCCGTGTGCGGGAAATCCGCGAGCACGGTTTCCACGGGGGTCTTGCTCTCTTATTTCCGCGCGAGCGGAAGAAGGATAGAAGGATCTACCAATGCATTCCGGCGACGGCAGCGATCGGTTCGGCGGGTCGCCTCTCGGTGAGCTCGAGGCGCTGGCGGCGAAGTACGTCACGCTCGCGCGCCTGCGCGCGCGCCGCGAGCAGCTCGAGGCCACCGGCGCGCTCGCCTTCGAGGACGGCGAGCGCGACGCGCGTCGCGACGACTTCCGCCGCGTCGCGCGCGCCTTCCCGGGCGCGCTGCGCGAGCTCGACGTGTCGCCGGCGGCGCTGCTCGCGGCGAAGGCGGCGGCGGTCGCGGCCGAGCTCGAGGCCGCACGCTCGACGCCGGTGCGCGTGACCGCGGCGCGCGCGTGGATCACCATCGTGCTCGACTTCCACGCCACGTGGCGCGAGCTGCTCGCGATCAAGCTGTGGCTGGCGCGGCGCCGCCCGGCGCCCGAGCCCATCGACGACGAGCTCGTGGTGCTGTGCCGCGCCTGGTACGAGACGCTGCCCGAGGCTGACCGCCGCGTGGGCTGGCCGCTCGACGCCGCTTCTCTCGACCTGCTGCGCCGGCCGCCCGGCGGGCGGGTGACGCCATTCGTGTGGAAGGCGTTGACCGCGCGGCACGGGCTCAGCCACGCGGACGTCGTGCACGCGATCTTCGGCGCGCCCGCGGGCATCGACGCGAGCGGCGCGCTGCCCGTCTCCGCGCCAGGAGGCGCGGGCGGGGCTTCCGGCATCGAACGCTGACGCATGTCCCGCACCGTGCAGGTCCTCATCTTCTTCTCGATCCTCGCCAGCATCATCGCGGGGTTGCACTACTACTTCTGGGTGCGGCTGGTGCGTGACACCGCGCTCGCCGCGCCCTGGCGCACCGTCGCGACGGTCGCGGTCGTCGCGCTCGCCGTGCTGCTGCCCGCGGCCATGATCGGCGCGCGCAGCGTGTCACCCGAGGTCGCGCCCTACCTCGCTTTCCCGGCGTTCATCTGGATGGGCACCGCCTTCCTGCTGTTCGTGCTGCTCGTGGGCGCCGACGCGATCCGCCTGGGGGCCTGGCTGGTGGCGCGCGTGCGCGGCGACGGCAGCTGGCCCACCGACCCGGAGCGGCGCGTGTTCTTCGCGCGGCTGCTCGGCGCGGCCGTCGGGCTCGCCACCGCCGGGCTCTCGGCGCTCGCGATCCGCAACGCGCTGGGCGGCCTGAGAATCGAGCGGCTGCAGATTCCTATCGCCAAGCTGCCGCCCGCGGCCGACGGCCTCAAGATCGTGCAGCTCACCGACATCCACGTCGGGCCCACGATCGGCCGCGCCTTCATCGAGGACCTGGTGCGCCGCACCAACGCGCTCGAGCCCGACATCGTGGCCATCACCGGCGATCTCGTCGACGGCTCGGTCGCGGACCTCGGCGCGGCGGTCTCGGCGCTGAGCGGCCTGCGCGCCCGCCACGGCGTCTACTTCGTCACCGGTAACCACGAGTACTACTCGGGCGCCGGCGAGTGGGTGCGCTTCCTGCCCACGCTCGGCGTGCGCGTGCTGCGCAACGAGCGGGTCAGCATCGGCGAGGGCGACGCTGCGTTCGATCTCGCCGGGGTCGACGACTGGAACGCGGCGGGCAGCGGCCACGGCCGCGATCTTGCGCGCGCCCTCGCCGGCCGCGACGAGTCGCGCGCGCTGGTGCTGCTCGCGCACCAGCCGCGGCAGATCGCGCAGGCGGTCCGAGCCGGCGTCGACCTGCAGCTGTCCGGGCACACCCACGGCGGCCAGATCTGGCCGTTCTCCTACCTCGTGTACCTGCAGCAGCCGTACGTGGCGGGGCTCGCGCGCGAGGGCAAGACCTGGATCTACGTCAGCAAGGGCACCGGCTACTGGGGCCCGCCGATGCGCCTCGCCGTGCCGTCGGAGATCACCGAGATCACGCTGCGCAGCCGTGCGGGCGCCGCTGACGCGGGCTAAAATCGGGCTGTGATGGTCTTTCGCGCGCTCGGGCTGTCGTTGTAGACGAACGCCGCGGCGCTGTAGACGAACGCCGCGACCCGCGACCGGCGGCGCACCTGACGGTCCGGGTGTCTTGCGTCGGTTGCGCCGGTTGCGAACAAACCTGACATAAGGCTGACAGTTCTGCCTGACAGTGTGCAGGCATGACGAACTTCGTGCTCGAGCCCCGGGGGCCTTTCTCGATGGCGGCAGTGCGGCAACTCCAGTGCGGCTTCTTGCGAGGAACCCGGACCTGCGAGCCCGGCGGCGACTCGGTGATGTTCGCGTTCCCGCTCGATGGCACGTTCGAGGTCACCGGCGTGCGACTCGACTGGGACGGCCGCGTCATCCGCGGCGAGGTCGCGGGGTCCGCCGATCCTGAAGCGGTGAAGCGACAGGTCGCGCGCGTGCTCGCGGTCGATCACGACGCCACGCCATTTGTGCGCGTGCTCGCGGCCGATCCGGTGCTGCAGCGGATCGAGCGCGCGCGTCCCGGTTTCCGTCCGGTGGTGTCGTACTCGCCGTACGTCATGGCCGGCTGGTCGGTGCTGTCGCAGCGTACGCGCATGTTGCAGGCGGCCACGCTGCAGATCGCGATCGCGGAAGCGGAGGGCGATGTGGTGGCGATCGACGGCCAGCTCGTGGCCTCGTTCCCGCGGCCGGAATCGCTGCTGGCGCGCTCGAGCTTCCCGGGCGTGAGCGCGGAGAAGTGGAAGCGACTCCAGTGCATCGCGTGCGCCGCGCTCGATGGCGACCTCGATCCCGACCGACTTAGCGCGCTACCGTACGAGGTCGCGCGCGATCAGCTGCTCACGATCCGCGGCGTCGGCGAGTGGACCGCCGATGCGATCCTGGTGCGCGGCTGTGGACCGACCGACGTCTTGCCGCTGCGCGAGCGTACGCTGCATGGCGCGGTCGCCCTCGCCTACGGCCTCGATCACGTTCCCGACGACGACGAGGTCCTCTCGATCGCGGAGGCGTGGCGACCCTTCCGGACCTGGGTCAGCGTGCTGCTCGTGTCGGATCGCTTCGATGAGGCGCGCGCGATCGCGCATGCGCCGCGCCGCGCTCTGCCGTCGACGCGGGCCGCGCGTACCGCCGGCAGACGACGCGCTGAGCCGCTCCGGGGC
>JBKJOI010000847.1:0-9996 GCA_046595695.1 Haliangiales bacterium
CCGAGACCGTCAGCGTCACTGGGATCGACACCACTGGCGTCGTCCCGATCGTGCTACGGACCTCGAGCGTCGCCGTGTAGGTCCCGACCGCGATGCCCGCGCCGATCGTGATCGGCAGCGCGCGCGAGCGCCGCGGCGGCGAAACCGTCTGCGCGCGCGCGACCTCGGCCGCGGGCATGGCGACCGGTGCCACGCCGCTCTCGGGCGGTGGCGGCAGGAACGCCGACAGCGCGCTCGGCGTCCGCGAGTCGTACTCCTCGTTGGCGGGCCCGCCGACCGGCGCGAACGGCGCCACCGACTGCGCCATGTGGTCGGCGGTCTGGAAGCGGTAGTTGGGATCCAGCGCCATCGCGTACTGCACGACCTGCTCGAACGCGGTGGGGATATCGGGGGACAGCGCGCGCGGCGGGTAGTAGCGCCCGCCCGCAATCTCGAACATGAGCGCGTTGAAGTTGGGCGCGGTGAACGGCAGCCGGCCCGTCACCAGCTGGTACAGGATCGCGCCGCACGCGTAGATGTCGACGCGGTGATCGGTGGCCGCGCCGCGCGTCTGCTCGGGCGACATGAAGTACGGCGTGCCCAGCACCGCGCCGGTCGTGGACATCTTGGGCAGATCGTCGGTGAGCACCTTGCTGATGCCGAAATCGAGCACCTTCACGAAGTCGGGATCCTGGCCGCGCTGGACCAAGAAGATGTTCTCGGGCTTGAGGTCGCGGTGCACGATGCCGTGGCGGTGGGTCGCCGCGAGCGCCTCGAGCACCTGTTGCATGATGTGCGCGGCGCGGCCGACCGGCATGCGCCCGCCCAGCTCGGCCAGGCGATCGGCCAGGTTCTTGCCGCGCAAGAGCTCCATGACGATGAAGTGCGCGCCGGTCTCCGTCGAGCGCCCCAGGTCCAGGATGTCGACGATGTTCTGGTGCCCGATCGCGCTGGCCGCGGTCGCTTCCTGGTGGAAGCGCGCCACGATGTCGTCCTTGCGCGCGAACTCGGCGTGCAGGACCTTCACCGCGACGCGACGCCCGATGGTCAGGTGCTCGGCCTCGTAGATCGCGCCCATGCCGCCGTCGGCGAGGTGCTGCACGATCTTGTACTTACGCTCGAGCACCAGCCCGGGCGCGAGTACCGCGATCCCTGCTGACGGCATGCGCCCTCCTTGGACCATCTCCATCTTAGCGCCTCGTCCTAGAAGGTGCCCATGATGGCCACGCCGGCGGCGCCGGGGGCGACATAGGGCAGAAAGACCGCGCCGCTCATGCCGGGCGGCGCGTCCCCGTCGTCGTCACCGCCGGGGACCGGCGGCGCGCCTTGCTCGCGCACCGGCGGTGCGGCGACCGGCTGCTCCGGGGTGCGGTAGACCTTGAAGTACCAGTAGGCGGTGAAGCCGCCCGCGGCCAGCGCCGAGACCAAGAGGAGGTCGCTGGTGAGCGCCATGGTCTTGCCGCTGTCGCGCGCCGAGGCGCGATCGTCGCCGCCGAGGCCGGTGTCGCTGAAGTCGCCATGGTCGGAGACCGCGAGCGCGCCGGTGACCAGCCAGCCCAGCGCGAGCGCGCCGGTCACCCCGACGCCGGTCCACAGCACGGTCTTCTCGTAGGCAGGCTTGCCCGCCGGTCGGACCGGCGCCGGCGGCGGCATGATCTCCGGCTCGGGCTCGGCCGGCAGGTTAGCGGCGAGCGTGACGGTCTCCGCGGGCTTGTCGCCGGCCGCGAGCTCGACCGTCTTCTCGATGGGAACGAAGCCTTCCTTCGCGAAGGTGTACTTGTGCGGCCCGGGCAGCAGGCGCACCGGCTTGCCGTAGGGCGAGGTGCCCAGCTCGACGTCGTCGATCGTGATCGTCGCGCCCTCCGGCTGCACCGCGAAGGTGACCACCGCGACGGTCTTGTCGAGCTCCTGCACCGAGACCTGCGCATCGATGCGCAGGTCCTCGTTCACGTCCTCAACCACCTCGGCGACGAACTGCTCGTAGTGCGCGACCGCCTCGAGCGGCCGGTTGAGCTTCTCCTCGGCCTTGGCCATCGCGTAGTAGATCTTCGGGCTGGGGAAGATCTGGTAGGCCTGCTGGTACTTCGCCAGCGCGCCCTCGTAGTCCTTCTTCTGAAAGAGCTTGTCGCCCTGGTCGATGAGCTTGACGGCCCTCTTCTTGGGATCCTTCTCCGCCGCGGCGGAGCCGACGGCGCCACAGACGACGGATGCGACGACCACACAAGTGACGACCGACGCAGCGATCCGCATGCGACCCTCCGCGGCGGAGCGTACCAGATCCGGGCTACGTGCCGCGACGCGGCTTACGGCTCGCCCAGGTCGCGGAGCCGCGGCAGCGCCGCGGTGGCGCCGAAGCGGGTGACCACCCGCGCGGCCACGCGGTTGGCGAACGCGCAGGCGGCGACGACCTCGGCGTGCGTGAGCGCGCCCGGACGCACGCCGCGCGCGAACGCGGGCGCCAGGGTGGCCAGCAACCCGGCCGTGAAGCCGTCGCCGGCGCCGGTGGTGTCGACGACCGGCACGCGCACGCCGGGCAGCTCGCCCTGGCCGCAGCCGGCGCCGTCGAACACGCAGCCTTCGGCGCCGCGGGTGACCACGACCAGCTGTGGCCCCAGCGCGCGCAGCGCCTTCGCGCCCGCCGCGGGGTCGCGCGTGCCCACAATCGGCTCGAGCTCGTCGTCGGCGATCTTGACCAGTTCACTCGCGGCCAGGCCGCGGCCGCACAACGCGCGCGCCTCGGCCGGATCGTTCCACATGTGCGGCCGCAGGTTGGGATCGCTCGAGATCACGCAGCCGGCGGCGCGCGCGGCGCCGAGCGCCTTCCACGTGGCCGCGCGCGACGGCTCGCGCGCCAGTGTGGACGAGCCCCAGTGGAACAGGCGGGCGCGCGCGATCTGCGCCAGGTCGACGTGCTCCTCGCTGACCAGCTGGTCGGCCGAGGGATGCCGGTAGAACGTGAACGAGCGCTCGCCGGTCGCCGAGACCGCGACGAAGGCGATGCCGGTACGCGCGGTCGGGTGCGTGGCCAGCGCGCGCGTGTCCACGCCCTCCTCCTGCAGTCGCTGGCGCAGGAAGGCGCCGAAGTCGTCGTCGCCGATGAGCGTCATGAGCCCGGCGCGGCGGCCCAGGCGCGCCACCCCGGTGGCCATGTTGGCGGGCGCGCCGCCGGCGTGGCGGACGAAGCGCTCGGCGTCGCGGATGCTGATGCCGGGCGCCTCGGGGAAGAAGTCGACGAGCACCTCGCCGAAGCAGAGCACGTCGAGAAAGTCGTCGGATGACGCGGTCGTCACGTGGCGTTCCTCAGCTGCTGGATGAACTCGAGCGTGCGCAGCGGCCCGGGCAGGTGCGCCGCCAGGAGCGCGTGGACGGCCTCGCGCGCGCGCGCCGCCTGATCGCCGTGCAGGGGCGGCAGCGCGGCGGCCGCGGCCAGCCCGGCGTCGAGCAGCGAGAGGAGCCGGCGGCGCGCGGCCGCGGGCATGGGCCGCACGCCCCTGGAGCTGGCGCGGCCCGCGCAGCCCGCGCACAGGAGACCGCCCAGGCCGGGGTCGAGCACCGCGCCGGGCGCGTCGAGCGCGGCGTCGCTCTCTTCGCCGCAATCGAGGCAGCGATCGAACACCGGGCGCAGCCCCAGGACATCGAGCAGGCGCAGCTCGAACGCGCGCAGCGTGTCCGCCGCGGGCGGGTGCGCCTGCACCGTCTCGTACAGCTCGCCGAGCAGATCGAAGGCGGCGACGTCGGCGTGGCGCGGCGCCGACAGCTCACGCACCAGCTCGGTCGCGTAGGACGCGTGCGCGTAACGCAGCGGATCCGACGCGATCCCGGTGTAGTCGTGGCGCGCGTCGAAGTGTTCGAGGACCATGAGCTCGGAGCCCTGCCGGTCGCGCAGCGTCGCCTGCGCGATCACGAACGCCGACAGGCTACCGCCGAAGCGCGCCCGGCTCTTCTGCGCGCTGCGCGCCACCGCCGAGACCTTGCCGTACGCGCGCGTCAGGAGCGTCACGATCCGATCCGACTCGCCGGTCGCGACCGAGCGCAGCAAGATGGCGTC
The DNA here is from genome assembly GCA_046595695.1 of Haliangiales bacterium. Lineage (GTDB taxonomy): Bacteria > Myxococcota_A > Polyangia > Haliangiales > SHYZ01 > JBKJOI01. The sequence goes on from JBKJOI010000847.1 coordinate 4,028, forward strand.
GGTCACGATCTCGGCGCCGGCACCGCGCGCCATGCGACCTACGCGCGCGGCGGCGCGGCCGCGGCCGGGATCCCCGGGGCCGTGATGCCGTCGCCGATGTGGCTGGGGCGGTCGAGCAAGAGCGACATCGCGAGCGTCGCGACGATCACCAGGATGATGACCGCCAGCGTCAGCGGCAGCCGGCGCGTCTCGCGGCCGGCCTCGAGGATCGCCTTGGACAGCGTCCTCATCTCGTCGGTGTGCGAGGCGTCCTTCTTGGGCTTGGCGGTGAGCGGCGCGATCACGACCAGGTCGCTGCCGAGCGCCACGGTCGCCGCGGGCGCGGGCAGCGCCTTCGGAGCCGTGGGTGCGACCGCCGAGGCGGTGACCTGGCGGGTGTTGCCGCGGTCGCTGACGGTCGCGACGCGCGACGCCGGTGCCGCGGCGCTGCCGTTGCCCGCGGCGGCCACGGCGCGAGCCGCCTGGCCGCGCCCGCCACCCGAGAGGCTGGGTTCACCGGGCACGTCCATCTGCACGAGCTCGCCGTAGCGCCGCGCCAGATCGTCGGCGTCGAGGCCGACCGCGCGCGCGTAGCTGCGCACGAAGCCGCGCACGAACACCGCCGCGGGCAACTCGTCGAAGCGGCCGCTCTCGAGCCGCTCGAGCGAGCGCTCGGGGATCTTGGTCACACGCGCGATGTCGCCGAGGCTCAGGTGACGCGCCTCGCGCCCCTGCTTCAACCGACTACCAAAATGGATGCGCTCTTGATCCATGCGCTGTCCCCTTAGGGGCCTGCTCCGAGCTCGGAAAGCGCCGTCTCGCACTGGCGGGCCACGCAGGATCGAGGCGCCGCCTCGACGCACTGCTGGAACCAGGGCACGGCGGACTGGATGTCATGGTTGCGCAGGCTCGCCTGGCCGCCCAGGTAGAGCGCCTCGAGCACCGGCGCGCACGCGGCCTTGGCCGGGGCCACACCCTCGCCCTGGTCGGTGGGTGCGAAGCCCACCAGCTGCTCGGTGGCCTCTTCGAAGCGATCGCGGGCGAAGAACACCAGCGCCAGCCGGAAGTGCGCGAGGCAAAGATTGGGTGTGAGCTGCACCGCCTGCAGCAACTCGGTGGTGGCGCGCGCGGTGTCCCTCTGCTGGTGCAGCGCCCAGCCGAGGTTGGTGCGCGCGAGCGCCTCGCTCTGCAGCCTACCCGCGTTCTCGAGCGACTTGCGGCAGAAGCCGACCGCCTTGTCCCAGTCGCCGAAGTGCATCGCGACGACGGCGCGGTTCATCCACGCCTCGCCGTAGTCGACGGCCAGCGCGGTCGCGTGCTCGAAGTGCTTGGCGGCGCGGCGCATCGCCTCGTCGGCGTCCTTGCGCAACGTCTCGGCCTCGGCGCCGTCCAGGCAATTCTCGCGCTCGACCAGGTTCTCGGTGTGCGCGGCGCGGATCAGATAGACGAGGCCGTAGACGAGGAACGCCTCCTCGTTGTGCGAATCGAAGGCGATCGCCTTCTTGAGCTCGGTCTCGGCGGCCGTGTCCTGCCCCTTGCTGAGCAGGTCCTTCGCGAGGTCGACATGGGTCTGCGAACGCTGCGTTTCCCGCGGCTTCGGGCAGGCGCCGAGCAGCACCGTCAGACAGCCGACTGCGACCAGCGCCGACGCACCACGCAATCGCCGGATCATGGTCACTATCCTGAGCAAATCAGCGCACTTATGACGCACCGCGAGACGCAAGCTAGCAACAAGCCTGGCGGGTGTCAATCGCCAAAACTGCTGCCAGGACAGCGGTTTGTACTCCGGAGCGGTAGTGGTCAGGCCACCTACGGGCAGGCGGCGGACGAGCCAGCCAGCGCCCGCGCCCGCGCCTGCATGAGCCACCGCGCTAGCGGCCGTCGAAGCGAGCGTCGTCCGAGAAGTTCTTGGTCTCTTGCGCCGTCCGGACATAGTTCACGACTGTCTTGGTGATCGATACGGTGCCGCCACCGACGTTTCCCTCGCCCAGGACGATCTCCAGTGAGTCGGTGGGTGACGAAGAGAGGCGCTTGTCGCCCATCGCCTTCGTGGCCACCAGCGTCACCTGGTTCACGCCGGGTCGAACGAACTTGGTTACCTCCAGGATCACCGGATCATCGGACGCGCGCACCTTTTTGATGAACTTTCCGTTCACGAAGACGTCGACTTCGTACTGCGCCATGCCCTTCTTCGGCTGCTTCGAGACAAGCCAGTAGCGCTTGGTGAGCGCGGCCGCGGGTGCGGGCGTGGCCGCGGGCGGTGCCGCGGGCGGAACCGACCTCGCCTTGTCGCCGCCGCCCTTCTCACCCGCCGCGGGCTTGACGTCGATCTTGAAGCCCTTCGCCGTGATGTACACGTCGCCGTTCGCGTCGAACTTCACCTCGCACGCGGGAAACGTCTGCGATTGGATGAGCACGCTCGCGTCCAGCTTCACGCCGTTCAGGTAGACGTCGCGCGCCAGCGCAGGAGCAGAAAACCCGATTACGCCCGTCAGGATGCCTAGAACGACGAATCTCTGCATGCGCTCCTCCGTCGCGAGCTTAGCACGGGCAAAAATGCGCTATCTTGCTGGCACCGATGACACCCACCGACTCTGGCCCCTTCCCCAGTCGCGACGGTACCCGGCTCTACGGCGAGTGGCACAAGCCGACCGGCACGCCGCGCGGCGCCGCGCTCGTCGTCCACGGTTACGCTGACCACGGCGGCCGCTACACAGAGGTCTCGCAGAAGCTCGCCGGACTCGGCCTCGCCACGCTGGCGCTCGACTACCGCGGCCACGGTCGCGCGGACGGCCAGCGCGGCCACTGCCTGAGCTTCTCCGAGTTCCTCGATGATCTCGACGCGGCGATCGCGCGCGTGCGCCAGGCGGTGTCGAACGGCCCGCTGCTGCTGGTCGCGCACAGCCACGGCGGCCTGGTCGGGTTGCGCGCGCTCTGCGATCCCACGCGCACGCCGCGCGTCGACGGCGTGATCCTGTCGGCACCCTTCCTCGGCGTGGGCATGGCGCTGCCGCAGGCGAAGGTCATCGCCGGCAAGGTGGCGAGCCGGTTCTTCCCGTCGCTGTCGATGCCCAACGGGCTGCGCGTCGAGGATCTCACCCACGACGAGTCGATCAAGCAGACGACGCGCGCCGACAACCTCCGGCACGCGGTCGCGACCGCGCGCTGGTTTACCGAGGCGACCGCGGCGCAGGAGTTCGTGCTGGAGAAGGCGCCGCGACTGAAGGTGCCCAGCCTGTGGCTCGTGGGCTCGGCCGATCCTATCGTCAGCGTCGAGGCGACCAAGCGTGTCTACGAGCGCGCCGGCGGTGACAAGGCCTTCCACCTCTACGAAGGCTATTTTCACGAGATCTTCAACGAGGTCGGCCGCGCGAACGTCTACAAAGACCTCACGCAGTGGATTTCGTCCAAATTTCTCGCTAGTTAAGCGTCCACGTGGGCGCCCTCACGTTGCCGACGTCACACCCCCGGCTATAATCAGTTCTCGCGATGGTCTGGCGACCGCCAGACCGCGTTCCTTGACCCGAAGAAAAGTGCTCGCCGTGGACGCTCCCGACGTCGTCCGTCGGTCGTCACGGTCGGGCAGTGAGGTAACGGACATGAGCCGTTTGTTTGCAATCGTGTGCAATGAGCCCGCCCGGCTGGCCCAGGCGATCGACCCCGTGCGTGATGCACTCATGGTCGACGAGGCGCCGCACGGTTGGGGCCTGGCCTCCTTTCAAGGTGGCGAGGTGCTGCTGCAGCGAAGCCCTCGTCCGAGCGCGCCGGTCGACTTCGCCAAGGCCGTCTTCGACCTGAAGTCGGACTACGTCCTCGGCAACGTACGCGCGCCCGGCGCCAAGGCAGCACCGGAGAACACGCCGCCCTACCGCCACCGCTCGTGGGTGTTCGGTCACTCCGGCCGCATCCAGAACTTCTCGGCGATGCAGGCCGACCTGCTGGCCTCGGTGCCCGACTTTCTGCGCCGCAGCATCCGCGGCCAGACCGAGTCGGAGCATCTGTTCCACCTCCTGCTCTCCTTCCTGCACGACGCCGGCAAGCTCGACGATCAGGAGCCGCGCCTCGCCGACGCCGAGAACGCGCTGCGGGCCATGCTCGCGATGACCGAGCAGCTCGCGCACACGCACGGCGCGGTCATCCACGGGCTGAACTGCATGCTCACGAACGGGCGCTTCCTGCTCGCCGCGCGCAAGGGCCCGCCCATGTACTGGAAGCGCGTCCACACGGACGCGCCGGCCAAGGAGCCTCGCTCGGGTCCGGGCAGCCTGGATCGGCAGGTGATGATCCTGTCCGAGCCGCGCGAGAAGCCGGAAGGCTCCGAGGAGATCGCCGACGGCACCATCGCCACAGTCAGCCGCGACTTCCGCACCGCGCTCAGTCCCACCAACCAGTAGCTCGGCCGGCCGGCCAGTGGTCACGCCAGGTTGCGCGACTGGTGCGACTCTCGCGCCGAGCCGCAGATCGAACTCCGGCATCGCTCGTTTCATCTCTCTGCGGCCCAGCGGGCCGCCTGGGAAGGGAGACGACGATGAATCGCAAGACCACCACCATCCTCTGTGTCGCCGGCGGCCTCGTGGCCGCGGCGGTCGCGCTCGGCAACCGTTCGGAGGGCGCGCTGCCGCGCACCTCGAGGCCGATCAGCGAGCCCACGCCGCCGCCGCTCGCCGATCTGTGCAGCGCCAAGGAGGCGTTGCCCGCGACCGCGAGCGCCGACTTCGGCGCCGGGGCGATGCGTGCGGGGCTGTCGAGCTCGAAGATTCTGCAGGCCGGTGGCGGCGAGGTCTACATGGCCGTGGATCTCTCGGTCAAGGACGTCGCGGCCGAGAAGCGCGCGCAGGTGAACATGGCCATCGTGATCGACGACTCCGGGTCGATGGCCGGCGACAAGATGCGCGAGGCGCGCCAGGCGGCACGCGGCATCGTCGAGCGCCTCGAGGCGACGGACCGCGTCGCGCTCATCCAGTACGACGACGACGCGCAGGTGCTGGTGTCTTCGATCCCGATGGACGTCGAGGGCAAGCGGCGCATGCTCGCCGCGATCGACGCCATCCAGGACGACGGCGGCACCAACCTGCACGGCGGCATGATGCTCGGCATCGACGAGGCCAAGCGCGCCATGGGCGGCGAGCGGGTCAACCGCGTCGTCCTGCTCTCCGACGGGCAGGCGAACGTGGGCGTCGTCGACCCGACGCAGATCGCGCGCGCGGCCAGCTCGGCCGCCGACAGCGGCGTGCGCGTCACGACCATCGGCCTGGGCCTCGACTACAACGAGGACCTGATGGAAGCGATCGCCGAGAACGGCCGCGGCCAGTATTACTACGTCAAGGACGGCGCCGTGCTCGACGCGGTCTTCGCCGGTGAGCTCAAGTCGATGCAGGGCACCGTCGGCACGCGCGCCGAGCTGCGGCTGTCGCCCGCGTGCACCGGCGTCGAGATCGCCGACGTCTACGGTTACGAGTTCCGCCGCGATGGCAGCGACGTGATCGTGCCCATGGCTGACCTGTTCGGCGGTGAGCAGCGCAAGGTGCTGGTCAAGCTGCGCGTGCCCGCGGGAACGAACGGCGCCAAGGCGCTTACCCGCGCCACCCTCGCCTTCGACGCTGCCGGCGGCGGCGGCCGCAAGACGGCGTCGATCGACCTCGGCGTCGAGGTCACCGGCGACGCACAGGCGGTGCGCGCCAGCGCCAACGCCGAGGTGATGGGCAAGGTCGAGCAGGTCGAGGCCGCGCGCACCATGCGCGAGGCCGCCGCCGCCTACGACCGTGGCGACACGCGCGCCGCGCGCGGCTACGTGCAGGCGCAGAAGCAGCGCACCGAGAAGCGCGCCGAGGAGTACAACCTGCCCGCCGCGTCCACGGCGCCCGCGCTCAAGCAGCTCGACGACATGGACCAGAACATGGGCGCCTACGCCCCCGGCTCGGCCGAGGGCAAGGCGATGACCAAGGGCAGCAAGGCCGGCGCGCGACAGCTGTCCAAGTAAGGGCTCGGCG
>JBKJOI010000019.1:0-3712 GCA_046595695.1 Haliangiales bacterium
TGAACTCCTGGATGTCGAGGCCGTTGTCGGCGTGCGCGCCGCCGTTCAGGATGTTCATGAGCGGCACCGGCAGGGTGCGCGCGCCCGCGCCGCCGATGTAGCGGTAGAGCGGCAGGCCGTAGGCGACCGAGGCCGCGCGCGCCGTCGCCATGGAGACCGCGAGCAGCGAGTTCGCGCCCAGGTTGCCCTTGTTGGGCGTGCCGTCGAGCTCGATCAGCGCGGCGTCCAGGCCGGCCTGATCGGTGGCGTCGCGACCCACGATCTCCGGGCCGATCGCCTCGATCACATTGCGGACGGCCTTCACGACGCCCTTGCCCAGGTAGCGAGCCGCGTCGTTGTCGCGCATCTCGACGGCCTCGTGCTCGCCGGTCGAGGCGCCCGAGGGCACCGCCGCGGTCGCGCTTGCGCCGCCCGACAGGAACACCTCGGCCTCCAGGGTCGGGTTACCTCGGGAATCGAGGATCTCGCGCGCGGTGACTTCCACGATCTCGGTCATTTTCCGTGCCCTCCGTTGTCGTCGGGGGTAGTACCATGCAAGCAGGCCATGCGAAAGCACTCGGGTGACGATGCCGTCAGGCTGTTGCGCGAAGTGGCCGAGGCGATGGCAGCGCGTGCGCAGGCGGGCGCGCCCGTCTCGGACGCTCGGTTTCTGCGTGAGCTCGCGGCGCGGCTGCTCGACGAGAACGACCCCTGGCAGAAGCTCGCGCTCGATGCCCTCGTCCGCGTGCTCGAGGAGGGCACGGTGGTGTCGCGCTCGGGCGCGCTGGCGCTCGCCGAGATGCTGCGCGAGCTGGAAAACTAGCCCTGCCATAGAGCGAGAACCGACGAGGAACGGATCCGTCGGCGAGCCGCCGAGCGAACGAGGCGACCCAGGCGAGCGAGGGAACGAGGATCGACGAGTGAGAAAGTAACCAGCCGTGACCTGTCCGCACTGCCAGACCGCGCACGCCGATCCGCCGCCGCGCTTCTGCGACGCCTGCGGGCTGGCGTTGCCGCGTCTCCGGGTGGCCGCGGCTCCCCGCAGCGCCTCCGCCGAGCCGATCCTCATTCGCTGTCCTGAGTGCGGCCAGCCGGCCACCTCGCGGCGCTGCGCGGGCTGCGGCTCGCGCGTCCGCTGGCCCGAGCACATGATCCCGCCCGACGAGCAGGACGGTATGGGCAAGCCAGCCGCGCCCGCGCTCGAGCTCGCCGACGACGACCAGGCCGCCACGCTCGAGCTCGGCGAGCCGGGCGCGGGCCCAGGCCCGGACCCGGGAGCCTCGTCCGACGGAGATCCCTGAGTGGCGCTGGTCCGCGGTCGTACGCTCGTGCCGGTCCGTGCAGCGCTGAAGGAGAACTTCGGCGACGTCGGCTGGAAGCGCGTGCTTGCCGAGCTCGCGCCCACCGATCGCGCCGCGCTCGACGGCCTGCTCGTCCCGGACAACTGGTACGAGCGCAACCTGCACACCGACATGATGGAGGCGGCGCTGCGCCTCTTCCGCTCGGACGCCCCCGACCTCGGCAAGCTCATCGGCGCACGCGTCGCCCGGCACCACGACCGCTTCTACATGCGCCCGCTGCTGCGCCTGGGCGGGCCCACGATGGTCGTGCGGCGCGCCTCGTCGCTGTACCGCGAGTACTTCCAGGGCGGCACGCTCACCATGATCGAGCAGCGTGAGACGGGCGCTCGCCTGCAGCTCGACGATCCGCTGGCCTCGCGCTTCGTCTGCAGGGAGACCATGCCGGCGTTCGTCGAGGAGCTCATCCGGCTGTCGGGGCGCACGCCGGTGCATGTGCTCACGCCGGTGTGCCGCTACGAGGGCGCCGATCACTGCGAGCTGGACCTCGAGTGGAAATGAGTCGAGAAGGAGGGCTGCCATGACCACCCGAAACCGCATCCTCAGCGCGTTGACCGCCACGCTCGCCGTCCTCGCGGTCGCCTGCGGCGCCGCCCAGAAGCCGCCCGGCCAGGCGGCCCCAACGCCCACGCCGACCGAGGTCGACGCCGCCGTCAAGTCACGCATCGAGCAGTACCGCCAAGGCTACGAGGTGCGGAGCCTCGAGGCGCTTGCGCCGCTCTACTCGCAGACCGACGATCTCACCATCACGGTGCAGGGCCACACCCAGCGCGGCTGGGCGCAGGCGCAGGCCTCGGTCTCGACCTTCCTCGCCGCCGCGGTGACCGTGAAGGTGCGCGTCACCGCGCTGCAGGTGATCGCGCTCGGCGACACTGGCGCGCTCGCCACCATGGCCCTGCACCGCAGCTTCGGCGACGGCGTGACCACCGTCGACGAGATGGGCACGCTGGTGCTGGTGTTCCGGCGCGCCGGCGACGAGTGGTTCATCGTCGCCGAGCACTACAGCTACGCGCGCGCAGGGTAGGAGGGTGACGCGTAGCGTTTCGGGACTACCTTGTCCGAGGCGCAGCCGAGTGCCGTGAGTGCCGGGACCGGGCCAGGCGAGCCGCAGCGAGGGGTCGCGGCGCCTGCGAGCGTTACGCCGCCGCTTCGGAGTCGGCCTTGGCGTCGTCCGCGGCGACCGCGGCGGCGCGCGAGCGCGCGGCGCTCATGCTCGAGGTCGCGTTCGTGCGCGCGATCTTGCGCGCCGTGAAGAACGACTTCCAGCGGGGCACGCGGCCGTACCAGTGCGTCATGGGCGCGAGGCCGTCCATGCCGGGCAGCTGCTGCAGCCGGCGGTCGACCTCGGCCGCCACCTGCTGCGTGCGGCTCTGGAAGAGCTCCTCCATGAGCTGACGGACCTCGGCGTCGGTCTTGACGCCCGAGCCGACCGGCGCCCACAGGGTCGCGATGACCGTGCGCGCGAGCCGGCGCGCGCCGGCCGACTGCGCCAGGCGCTCCTTGGCCAGGTTCTGGTAGAAGGCGAAGTGGCGCCGCTCCTGCTTGGCGATGCGCGCCGCGAGCACCTTCAGCACCGGGTTGCTGGTCGACGCGACGATCGCGTCGTAGCCCTGGGTGGTCAGGTTCTCTTGCATGGCGCCCCAGGTAAACATCGTGGGCGGGAAGATGTCGCCGAGCGCGCGCGAGACGGTCGCCGAACCGAACAGCTCGAAGGTCTCGCGGAAGTTGGCGCCCGCGCGCACGTTCGCCGAGCGGCTCTCGTCCTGCGGATGGCCGCAGGCCTCGAGCACGGCGGACAGCGACCGCCCGTGGAAGAACTCCTCGTAGTTCCACATGGAGAGGAAGCCCGAGACCTCGGGCTCCATGGCCGTCCGGGTCATCAGCAAGTCGCGCATGTACATCACGGTCTGCGACTCGATGTCCGCGAAATAGCCCAGGATGAAGCGCTCGCGCTCGGTCAAACCAGCCTCGCGGGCGGCGTCCCAGTCGAGGTCGTCGATCTGTACGCGTCCCGAGACGTCTACGTACTTGTCCAGTGCCATAGGCTCAGGCTCCCCGCTTCGTTTATACCAGGTACGCTGTCGTACAGGGATTGGATGTGCCCGAGCGCTCAGGCGCATGTCCCTGCATCGGACGCGCGGACCGCGCGTCCGAGACGGTCCTCGTCCTGGGCGGTCGGGCAGGGTAGATCCCTGTCGGTGTAGAGCGCGCGCCCCGGCGCGGCCGCCCCGGCCGGACCCGGCGCCGAGTTGGTGCGCCGTCGGTGCGCGCGTGGCTCGACGGCGCGCAGGGCGTTCCCGCTCGGCCGCGTCGAGGACGTGCTCTTGCGCTTCGACTATCTCTCGATCGGCGATCTCGCCGAGCTGTAGCCGCAC
>JBKJOI010000021.1:0-9099 GCA_046595695.1 Haliangiales bacterium
CCCGCGTTGGATCATCGGAATCGACCTGGGCACGACCAACTGCGCGATCGCCGCGGTCGACACCGAGGCCGGCGAGCACGCCGCGCCCGAGATCGTGCCGGTGCCGCAGCTGGTCGCGCCCGCGCTCGTCGAGCCGCGCACGTCGCTGCCTTCGTTCCTGCTCCTGCCCGGACCGGGCGAGCTGCCACCGGGCGCGACCGCGCTGCCGTGGGCCCACGAGCAGGGCTTCGTGGTGGGAGAGCTGGCGCGCGCGCGCGGCGCCGAGCTGCCCGCGCGCCTGGTCGCCTCGGCCAAGTCGTGGCTGTGCCACGGCGGCGTCGACCGCACCGCGCCGATCCTGCCCTGGGGCGCCGATGCCGACGCGGTCAAGGTCTCGCCGGTGACCGCTGCCACGCGCTACCTCGAGCACCTGGCGAGCGCGTGGAACCACGCGCACGAAGGCGCGCCGCTCGCGCAGCAGGACGTCTACGTCACCGTGCCCGCGTCCTTCGACGCGGTCGCGCGCGAGCTCACCATCGAGGCGGCGTGCGCCGCGGGGCTCCCGCGCGTCACGCTGCTCGAGGAGCCGCAGGCGGCGTTCTACTCGTGGCTCGCGCGCCAGGGCGACGGCTGGCGCAAGCAGCTGCGCGTCGGCGACATCGTGCTGGTCTGCGACGTCGGCGGCGGCACCACTGACTTCTCGCTCATCGCGGTCAGCGATCGCGGCGGCGATCTCGAGCTCGAGCGTGTCGCCGTCGGCGACCACATCCTGCTCGGCGGCGACAACATGGACCTGGCGATGTCGTACTTCCTCGCCGGCCAGCTCGCCGAGAAGGGCGCCCGCCTCGACGCCTGGCAGCAGCGCGCGCTCACCCAGTCGAGCCGTGCCGCCAAGGAGCAGCTGTTCGCGGCCGGCGCGCCGGAGAAGCTGCCCATCGCGGTGCTCGGCCGCGGCTCCAAGGTGATCGGCGGCTCGATCAAGACCGAGCTGCGTCGCGAGGACGTGCAGCGGCAGATCCTCGACGGCTTCTTCCCCATGTGCGCGGCCAGCGACCGGCCGGCCAAGCAGCGACGCGTCGGGCTCACCGAGATGGGCCTCGCCTACGCGCACGATCCCGCGATCACGCGCCACCTCGCCGACTTCCTGGGCCGGCACGGACGCATGCCCACGGCGATCCTGTGGAACGGCGGCGTCATGAAGGGCGAGGCGCTGCGCACGCGCCTCATGGACACGGTCGCGGGCTGGACCGGCGGCGCGGCGCCGCGCGCGCTCGCGGGCACCGACCTGGACCTCGCGGTCGCGCACGGCGCCGCCTGCTACGGGCTGACCCGTCGCGGACGCGGCGTGCGCATCCGCGGCGGCGCGGCGCGCGCGTACTACATCGGCGTCGAGACCGCGATGCCGGCGGTGCCGGGCATGCCGCCGCCGATCAAGGCGGTGTGCGTGGTGCCCTTCGGCATGGAGGAGGGCACCGAGGCCGACGTGCCCGCACAGGAGCTGGGCCTCATCGTCGGCGAGCCGGCCGAGTTTCGCTTCCTGGGCTCGTCGGTGCGCAAGCAGGACCCGCTCGGCGCGGTGGTCGAGGGCTGGGACGTGCAGGAGCTCGACGAGCTGGCCCCGGCCTTAGCAATGCTGCCCGCCGAGGACGGCGTCGCCGCGGGCGCGGTCGTGCCGGTGAGGCTGCACACGCACGTCACGCCGGTGGGCACGCTCGAGCTGTGGTGCGTCGCGCGCGACGGGCGCCGCTGGAAGCTCGAATTCGACGTGCGCGAGGGCGCCCAGGCCGTATGAGCAAGGACACCCGAGCCGTCGGCAACGTCAGCAACGTCCCCGGCAACGTCGTCGGCATCGACCTGGGCACCACCAACACGGCGGTAGCGCACGCCGCGGTCGGCGCGGACGGCAGCGCCAGCCGGGTCGTCGTGCTCGACGTGCCGCAGCTCGTCGCCCCCGGCGAGCTGGGCGCGCGGCCGCAGCTGCCCTCCTTCACCTACCTGGCCGGCGAGCACGACCTGCCGCCCGCGGCGACCGCGCTGCCCTGGGATCCGACGCGCCGACACGTCGTCGGCGAGCTGGCGCGCAGCCAGGGCGCGCGCGTGCCCGGGCGCATGATCGCGTCGGCCAAGTCGTGGCTGTGCCACGCCGGCGTCGATCGCCAGGCGGCCATCCTGCCCTGGGGCCAGGAAGGCGGCGACAAGCTGTCGCCGATCGAGGCCTCGGCGCGCGTGCTCGCGCACGTGGCCGAGGCCTGGCAGCAGCGCACCGGGCGCACGCTCGCCGGCGAGGACGTCGTGCTCACGGTGCCGGCGTCGTTCGATGAAGTCGCGCGCGAGCTCACCATCGAGGCGGCCGCGCGCGCGGGCCTGCCGCAGGTGACGCTGCTCGAGGAGCCGCAGGCGGTCTTCTACGCCTGGATCGACGCACACTCGGCGACCGCGCGGCGCGCCGCGCTCGCGCCCGGCGAGCACGTGCTGGTCTGCGACGTCGGCGGCGGCACCACCGACTTCACCCTCATTCGCGTCGGTGACGACGGCGACTCGTTCGAGCGGACCGCGGTCGGCGATCACCTGCTGCTGGGCGGCGACAACATCGACATCGCGCTGGCGCGCCTGGTCGAGGGCCGCCTGGGCAAGCTCGACGCGATCCAGTGGCACGGTCTCGTGCACGCCTGCCGCATGGCCAAGGAGGCCCTGCTCACCGACGAGACGCTCGAATCACGCGTGATCACGGTCGCGGCGCGCGGATCGAAGCTCATCGGTGGCACCCTGCGCGCCGAGCTGGGCCGCTCCGAGCTCGAGGAGCTGGTGCTCGAGGGCTTCCTGCCGCTCGTCGACGCCGGGGCGCGGCCGGCGCGCGCGCGCATGGGCTTGCAGGAGTTCGGCCTGCCCTACGCGGCCGACGCGGCGATCACGCGCCACCTGGCCGCGTTCCTGTCGCGGCACGGAAGCCCGCGCGTCGACGCCGTGCTGTTCAACGGCGGCGCCATGAAGCCGGCCCGCGTGCGCGCCCGCGTGCTCGATCAGATCGGCGCGTGGCAAGGCGGCGGCGCGGGCGCGCGGCCACGCGAGCTCGAGGGCGCCGAGCCCGACCTCGCGGTCGCGCGCGGCGCGGCCTACTTCGGGCTGGTGCGGCGCGGCGCCGGCAGCCGCATCCGCGGCGGCGCGGCGCGCGCGTTCTACGTGGGCGTGGCCGGGGGCGCGGCGGTCTGCGTGCTGCCGCGCGGCGCCGACGAGGGCACCGAGCACGTCCTCACCGAGGACTTCCTCATGCTGGCCAACCGCCCGGCCAGCTTCCGGCTCTACTCGTCGAGCGTGCGCGCCGACGCGCCAGGCGACGAGGTCACGCCCGCCGACCACGACGACGTGCACCAGCTACCGCCGCTGGTCACCGCGCTGCGCGTGCCCGGCCGCAGCGAGGTGCGCGTGACCGTGCGCGCGCGCCTGACCGAGGTCGGCACGCTCGAGCTGTGGTGCGTGCAGCAGGACGGCGACGGCCGCTGGCGGCTGACCTTCGACCTGCGCGGCGGGGTGGATCCCGCGCGTGCCGCCGATGATGCCGAAGACCTGGGCCCGCCGCCCGAGCCGCCCGCGTCGCAGGCCGAGGAAGGCAAGCGGCTGGTCATCGCGTCGTTCGCGGGCGCGGCAGGCGCGCCGGCGCCGGCCGCGCTCATGAAGGAGCTCGAGCGCGTGCTCGACGCGCGCCGCGACGAGTGGTCCACGTCGACCATCCGCGCGCTGTGGGACGGCCTGAACGCCTGCGAGCCGGCGCGCGCGAAGAGCGCCGAGCACGAGGCGCGCTTCTTGAACCTGTCCGGATATCTCCTGCGCCCCGGCTGGGGCGCGCCGCTCGACACCTGGCGCGGCCAGGAGATGTGGAAGATGTGGAACGCGGGCGTGCGCGCAGACCGCGACGAGGCCTGCCGGCTCGCCTGGTGGATCGTATGGCGCCGGGTCGCCGCGGGCCTCAAGCGCACGCAGCAGGAGCAGATCTACGATCGCGTGGCGCCGCTGTTCCTGCCCTCGGCGTCGCAGAAGTCGCGCTGGTTCAAGATCAAGCCGTCGCCGCAGGAGGTCGCCGAGATGTGGCGCGTGCTCGGCTCGCTCGAGCGCCTGACCGCGTCGGCCAAGACGCGCCTGGGCGCGGCGCTCGTCGAGCGCATTGCGGCCGGCAAGGACAAGGACGACGCGGCGCTCTACTGGGCGCTCGGCCGCCTGGGCGCGCGCGTACCGCTCCACGGGCCGCTCGACGCCGTCGTGCCCGCCGACGTGGCCACGCTCTGGATCGACGCGCTGCTCGCGCTGCCCTGGAAGTCGCCCGAGAAGGTGGTCTTCCCGGCCGCGCAGCTCGGCCGCCGCACCGGCGATCGCGCTCGCGACGTCAGCGACGAAGTACGCGCGCGCCTTGCGTCGAGGCTCCGCGATACCCCGGGCGGCGAGCGCGCCGCCCGCCTCGTCGAGGACATCGTGGACCTCGAGGCGCGCGAAGAACGCGTCGCCTTCGGCGACTCGCTGCCTTCGGGCCTCCGCCGCGCCTGACCGGGGGGACAGGATCTACCGGTAGATCCTGTCCCTCGTTTGAGGCGCTACTTCTGGCCTTCCATGACCGGGTAGAAGACCTCGTTGCGGATCTGCCTGCGACGATCGATGCCCTTGGCGACGAGGTCGTCACGTACGCGGCGGATCATGTCGCCGTTGCCGACGGTGTAGAAGACCGGCGAGGTGAGCGCCGGCAGGAGCGCGAGCGCGGCGGTGGCGAGGGCAGCGTGGGCCGCGTGCCAGTCGGCGGCGCGGCGCAGCGTCCAGGTGAAGCGCGGGTGCGCGGCGGCGAGCGCATCGAGGCGATCGGTCCAGTACGCAGGCTGATCGTCGAGGAGCGCCCAGTCGAGCACGACGCGCCCGCTCTCGCCGGGACGCGCGAGCGCCTCCTCGAGCACGGGCAGCACCGCGGCGATGCCCACGCCGGTCGCGATCAGCACCACGTCGCCGGCGTGGGCCGCGTCGGCGACAAAGAAGCCCATGGGGCCGGTGAAGTGCAACTCGTCGCCGCACGCGAGCGACGCGAAGAAGGACGTGCCCACGCCGCTCTCGACGTCCTTGACCAGCAGCTCGAAGCGGCTCCGCTCGGCGGGCGACGAGACGATCGTGTAGCTGCGCCGCAGGTCGCCGTCCGCGCCGCAGCGGATCGAGATGAACTGGCCGCCGCGGAAGGGCAGCTCGGCAGGCTCGACGGCAGAGACGCCGATGAGGCGGACCCCGGGCACCAGCTCGGTGACGGTGGCGACGCGCGCGATCTTCTCGGCCATGGCCGCCTCTCTCTAGAAGTAGATCCGGAAGCCCAGGCCGCCGGTAAGATCGACGTTGTCGTCGTCGCGGCCGTCGTCGTCGTCGACGACGAGGATGCGCACCGCGAGCTCGAAGAAGAACTGCAGCGGCACCGAGCGCAGCGCCAGGGCGATGCCGAAGGGCACGCGCAGGCCCACGTTCAGGTCGTCGTCGTCGAAGCCGTCGTCGTCGTCGTAGATGGCCGCGCCGATGCCCAGGTAGAGCGGCACGCCCACCGAGCCGCCGCGCGACAGGTCGGCCAGGTAGACCAGGTAGTCGAAGTGGAAGTAGCCGCCGTCGTCGTCGCCGAAGTCGTCGTCGTCGTCATCGAGCTCGTCGAAGCCGATGGCGAAGTCGAGCGCGGTGCGCGGCGACAGCCGCAGCTCGAGCGAGAGCCCGGTCGGCGTGCCGAGGATGAGCCCGATGCCGAAGGTGCGCGACGCCGGCGCGCCTCCGAAGCCACCGTTGCCATGTCGGCGCGCCTCCGCGCCTTCGGGCGCCACGAGTAACACCAGCGCGAGCGCCGCGCACACGCTCGAGATCAAGCCAAGCTTCTGCATCATGGAAGTGCCTCCAGGAACTCGATGGCCTCGCCCGCGTCGCGGTCGAGACACTTGTTGAGGTTGCCCTCGGCGGCGCGGGAGCGCTGCAGGGCAACAATCGCGCGCTTGTCCTTCAGCGCGCGTAGCTTGGGAACCGCCTCGCGGCGGGCGGCGCACGAGGCACCTTGCGTCAGATCCAGCATGAAGCTCTCGACCCGATCGACGCGCTCGCCGAAGCCCCAGGCGTCGGCGGCGGTGCGCGCGCGCACGCGCAGCTCCTGATCGCGCGCGCGCGAGGCCAGCGCGGCGACGTCGGCGCGCAGCTGCGGGTCCTGCACCAGCGCCGGCGAGGCCTGGACCGCGGTCTCGTAGGCGTCGAAGGCGCGCTGACCCTCGCCGCGCGCGGCGTGCGCCTGCGCGACCGCGAGCTGCGTCTGGCCGAACGCCGGGCCCATGGGGTGGCTCTGCGCACGCACGCGCGCCCACACGGCCACGCCGAGCAGCGCGAGCGCCAGCGCGCCAGCGGTCGCGCCGAGCACGCGCCGCCGCGCCAGCGTCACCGGCACCCCGGGCAGCGTCGCGGCGGCGCGCGTGCCGCCGGCGACGGGCAGGATGATCTCGGTCGCCGACGCGGCGCGCCGCAGCGAGGGCTCCACCGGCGCGAGGAAATCGAGCGCGGCGCGATCGAACGCGACCAGCATCTCCTCGGCGTTGGCGAAGCGGTCGGTGCGCGGCTTGGCCAGCGCGCGCGCGATCAGCTCCTCGAGCAGCGGCGACGAGACCGCGTCGGGCGCGATCTGGGCCAGGGTCGGCGGCGCGCGTCCGATCTGCAGGCGCAAGAGCGCGACCTTGTCGGCGGCCTCGAAGGGCCGCTGCCCGGCCAGCATCTCGAAGAGCATGATGCCGAGCGCGTACAGATCGGCGCGCGCGTCGACGATCTCGCCCTGCGCCTGCTCGGGCGACATGTACTCGGGGGTGCCGAAGGCGACGCCGATCTGGGTGAGCTGCTGGCCGCCAACCTCGAGCTCGACGTCGCCGAGCAGCTTGGCGATGCCGAAGTCGAGCAGCTTCACGTGGTCGCGCTCGGCCTCCGACGCGCCGGTGTCGACGACCATGACGTTGTCGGGCTTGAGGTCGCGGTGCACCACGCCGCCCGCGTGCGCGTGCCCGAGCGCCTGCAAGATCTGGCGGGTGATGAGCACGGCCCGGCGCGGCGACAGGCGGCCGCGCTCGAGCAGATCGCCGAGCGAGCGCCCGCGCACCAGCTCCATGGCCAGGAACAGGCCATCCTCGCCGGTGACACCGAAATCGAGCACGCCGACGATGTTGGGGTGATCCAGCCGGCTCGCCGCCATGGCCTCGCGCTCGAAGCGGCGGCGGATGATCTCGATGCGTCCGAGCCCGGGCTGCAGCAGCTTGATGGCCACGCGCCGGCGCGTGGTCAGCTGCTCGGCCTCGTAGACCGTGCCCATGCCGCCCGAGCCGACGCGCGCGATCACCCGGTAGCGCCCGGCCACGACGGTGCCCAGGCGCGGGTCGGGCGCCGGCTGCGGCGTTGCCGGCGGCGACTTCGCCGGCGAATCGGCCTCACGCGCCATGACGGCCTTGCGTGGCGCTAGGCAGGCTTCCCGCCTCCGTAGTCGAAGTTCGACACCATGTGCCCGCGGTAGACCACGCAGATGCCGCGCGGCAAGAGCGCGAGCACCTCGCGCGTGACCTTGTCGAAGACCACGCGCATGACCTCGGGCCGCACGTCACCGTCGAAGTGCAGGCGGCTGGTCGACTGCGGCACGCCCGACGCGTCGGCGAACGTCTCGACGTAGAGGCGGGCCAGGCCGGCGCCCCCGAACGCGATCTCCCAGTGCCGGACGCTCTCCGACATCTCGTAGACGGTGACACGCTCTTCGTCCCCCCCGGGGAGGCTTCCGCCTTCGGACATGGCGGAAGCATACGACATTCGTGTAGCCTGGAGCACGTGGCCCGCCGCTCGGCCCGCGTACGCGCCAACCTGGCGATCACCATCGCATTTTCTGACCGTGTCGCGCCGATCTCGTGTCGGACCCGCGACGTGTCGGAGGCGGGCGTATTCCTGGAGCTCAACCCCCAGGTGATCGAGGTCGATCTGGGCGCCACCGTGACCATGAGCGTCATGGACGACGCGCGCGGCGAGGTGCTCGAGCTGGCCGGCCGGGTCGCACGCCTGGTCGAGCCGCTGGGGGCGCAGGCGGGTGGCCTGGGCGTGGCCTTGCTCGAGCCGCCGCCAGGGTGGCCTTCTCTGGTCGCGCGGGCCGCCGCGGGCAAGCGCGCGCCGAGCGAGCCGGCGCGCCGGCGCATGCGCGTGCTGGTCGTGGGCGACGACGCGCGGCGGCGCGGCGCCATGGCGCTCTACGTGACGAGCGGCTGGGACGTGCGCTTCGCCTCGGATCTGCCGACCACGCGGGAGGCGCTCGCTGGCTTTCGCATCGACGCCATCGTCGCCGAGCACGATCTCGAGGATCCGCGCTGGACGCGCATCCTCGACGAGGTAAAGCGGCAGCAGCCGATGGCCCGGCGCGTGATCCGCGCGCCGCTCAAGGGCCGGCAGCCGCCGCCCCCGGGCGCACCCGACGATCTGGTCCACTGTATCGTCGACGTCGACGCGGGCCTCGAAGCCTTCGTGGCGGCGATCACGGACACCTGAGGCGCGCCGATGTTACATGTCGGAGGCATCGCGGGTGCGCCTCTGAGCGAACTCGGCTAGACTTGGTGGGTAGGGATGAGGGATTGGGAGGTGCACGGTGGCCTTGGTGGGGAAAAGACCGACGGTATTGCTGGTGGACGACGAACCGGCGATCTTGCGCGCACTGGCGCGTGAGCTCTCCGACGTCGCCGAGGTGACTTCCACGGGATCGGTGACCGACGCGCTGTTGCTGGTCGCGGATCGCCGCTTCGACATCGTCGTCGCGGATCTCCGGCTCCCGGATCGATGGGGCGACGAGCTGCTCGCGCACGTCGCGGCGCGCTCGCCGTCGACGCGGCGGTTGCTGCTCACGGCCGATCAAGATCCGCAGCGGACGGTACGCGAGCTGATCGAGCAGGGCGTGGTGCAGGCCTGCTACCGCAAGCCCTGGACCGACGAGCTCATCACGGCGATCAAGACCGGCGAGTTCGGCACCGGCGACATCCCGCACTAGTCGGGTGGGATCGCGGTAGGGACCCCGGTTACCCGGGGCCCCCCGCACAGATCCCAGCGAGCGGCACTACCGCACTGGGCTCT
>JBKJOI010000024.1:0-10936 GCA_046595695.1 Haliangiales bacterium
CGGCCGGGGCGCTCGCGTGCGCGGGTGCGGCGACGGGTGCGGCCACCGCCGGCGCGGCGACGGGCGGGGCGGCGGGCGGGCTGGCCGCACCGCGCCGCACCGGTCGCTTCTTGAACGACATCGACCAGCCGGTGGCCACCCGCTTCACCGTCGCGCTGAACTCGCCGTATTCGACGCTGAGCGCGCCCTGCGCCTGGACCTCCTCGAGCTGCGGCGGCGTGAGCACCTCGCTCACGAACATCTCCATCATGGCCGCGCCGACCGGCGGCATGGACAGCGGCTGCGCCGCGCCCGCGCGCGACAGCCGCGGCACCTGATCTGACACGAGCGTCAGCGAGTCGGCGTTCTGGGCGGTGATGAGGCGGATGAGCGAGTCGACGGCAGCCATGCGCCCCGGATCGTAGCAGCGCCCGTGCCAGCGTGGGGTCGAGCGCTTTCGCAGGCTTGGATGGCTTCGGCGCGCCGCGCGCGCGACATATTGTCGTGACGTTTGCCGAAGCGTCAGGCGCGCACGCCGGGCGACATCACCTCCGATGTAGGAGTTCGAGTCCTGCACAGCGTCCGAATTTCGGCGGCCTGCGCCGCGCAAACTCGTTTGCTTCCGCGGCTCCGTTCGCGGCATCTACCTTGCACCAGATGGACGCGCAGGAGGACGAAGGGATGTCGGAGAAGCCAGCGCCCCGGGTGGGTATCTCCACCGCCGCCGAGACTGCCTGGTTCGAGCAAGAGGCGCAGGCCGAGGCCCACGGTCTCGAGCGGGCGAGTGGTGTACGGCGTGTCGTCGCGTTGCTCGGGGTCGGCTTCGCCGTCGTCGCGGGCGTCGCGGTCGTCGCGCTGCTGGTCGCGTCGCCGCGCGGCACGGCGCGGGCGGCGGGGCCCGTGGCGCTCGAGGTGGCGGCTCCTGCGCTGGTGCCGGCCGCGCCTGCGGCCGCGACGCAGGCTACGGTCGTTCAGACCCCGCCGCATGCCGCCACGAAGCCTACGGTGACGAAGCGTGCGGCCACGAAGCCTACGGTGACGAAGCGTGCCGTGACGAAGCCTGCCGTGACGAAGCCTGCCGTGGCGACGCGTGCCGTGATGAGGCCTGCCGTGACGAAGCCTGCCGTGACGAAGCCTGCCGCGAAGCCGGCTCCGAAGCGCGTCAGAAGACCAGCGGCCGCAGTCGGTCGGTGAACAGGCGCGCGGCCGCGCCGCGGTCGAGCTTTCCTGACGCGTGCGTGGGCAGTGCGTTCACGAACGCGACCAGCCGCGGCCGCTTGTGGACGGCGAGGCGCGCGGCGAGGTGCGCGGCCAGGGCGGCGAGCGCGGCGTCGTCGGAGGCCGCGCCGGCCGCGGCGACCAGCGCCGCGGCGACGAGCTGGCCCCAGCGCTCGTCGGGCACGCCGAAGACGCACGCCGAGGCCACGCCCGGGCCCGCGGCGAGCGCGTCCTCGACCTCGGCGGGGTAGACGTTCTCGCCTCCGGTGACGATGAGGTCGGTGCGGCGCGCGTGCACCTGCAGGCGTCCCTCGTCGTCGAGCTCGCCGAGGTCGCCGGTGTCGAACCACGCGCCCGGCACGAGCGGCGGCTCGCCCAGGTAGCCGCTCATGAGCATCGGGCCGCGCACCTGGATGCTGCCCTCCGGCGCGGTGATGCGCAGCTCCACACCCGGTAACAACCGCCCCGCCGTCACCACCTGCGTGCACGCCTCGGTGAGGCCGTACGAGGTCACCACCGGCACGCCGCGCTCGGCCGCCTGCGCCAGCAGGCGCGCCGGCGAGCCCGCGCCGCCGAGCAGGACCGCGCGCAGGTGCGCGGGCGGCGTCCAGCTCGGGTGCTCGTCGAGCAGGCGCGCGAGCATCGTCGGCACCAGCGACAGCAGCGTGACGCGGTGCTCGAGCAGCGCCGCGGGCAGGCGCGCCGCGTCGAAGCGCGGCTCCAGCACGACGCACGCGCGCGCCAGCAGGCAGCGGGTCAGGATCGACAGCCCGCCCACGTGCGCGAGCGGCATGCACGCCATCCAGCGGTCGTCCGCGGTGAAGCCCAGCTGCACCGCGCTGGCCGCCGCCGCGGCGACGAGCGCGTCGTGCGAGAGCAGCGCGCCGCGCGCGCGGCCGGTCGTGCCCGAGGTGAAGATGATCGCAGCGGTGCCCGGCGTGGGCGTCTGGCCGGCCGCCGAGGCGAGGAGCGCCGCGCGCTCGGGCTCGGTCAGCCGCGGGTGCACCAGCAGCGCGGGCACGCGCCGATCGAGCAGCGCGAGGATCGTCGCCACCGTCTCGACGCGGTTGTCGGCGACGATCGGCACGAACGCGGCGCCTTGCGCGGGCGCCGCGACGCCGTCGGCGAGCTGCGCGAGCTGCGCGTACGTGAACGTGTGGCCGCCCGCGAGCAGCGCGGGCCGCGCGGGCGCCTCGGCGGCGGCGGCGCGCACGGACAGAGGGGCCCGCACGGAGTCCGCGGGCGCGGGCAGCGTCAGCGCGCAGGCGAGCACCCGGCCGGGCAGGGCGCGCGCGAGCGCGGTGGCGGCTGCGCGCGCCACGGGTCCATCGAAGGTGTGGGTCACGACCACGGCCAGGCCGCGCGCGGCGGCCTCGCGGCCGAGCTCCAGGCAGCGCGCGAGCCCGAGCGTCGTCGGCTTGAGCACGAGGACGCGGCAGCTCGCGGCGAGCGCGGGCCACAGCGCGGCATCCTGGAGCGACTCGTCGGCGGCGAGCGGCACGGGTCCGGCGCGCAGGCCGGCGAGCGCCGCGCCCGACACCGGCTCCTCGATGAATTCGGGCACGAACGCCGCCAGCGCCGCCAGCCGCGCGTGCAACACCTCGGGCGCGAGCGCCGCGAAGCCGCCCCCGGCGTCGAGCCGCAGCGCCAGCTCGGGCCCCATGGCCACGCGCAGCTCGCGCAGGAAGGCGAGCTCGCGCTCCCAGGCGTCCGCGACGCCGATCTTCACCTTCAGCGTGCGCACGCCACGCGCGAGCGCCACGCGCGCCCCGGCCAGGTCGGTCACCAGCGCCGACTCGAGCAACACGCGCGACTCGGCGTCCGCGCCGCCGCCGAGCGCGGCCGCGAGCGACACGCCGCGCGCCTGCGCGTCCAGTTCAGCGAGCGCCGTCTCCAGCGCGAAGCGGGCGGCCGGCGCGGCCGGCATGACTCGAGCAGCGTCACGCGTCGCCGCCCATGCCTCGAGCTGCGCGACACACGCCTCGAGCGTGTCGGCGCTGTACCCGGGTAGCGGCGAGGCCTCGCCGACGCCGACTCGACCCGCCTCGTCGTGCAGGCGAAGCAGGACGCCCTCGCGCCGCTGCCACGCCCCGCGCGCGCTCACGATCGGCTGCGGCAGCTCGAAGACGAACCGCTCGAGCGCCACCGAGACGACGCGCGTGCCCATGCCGCGACCTACAGCGCCAGCCCGAGGGCGAACAGCACGCCGAAGATCACGAGCAGCTTCGCCGTGCCGACCAGCACCGGGTTGTGCGCGCGGCCGCGCGCCGCGAACAGCGCGCGCGTGCGCGCCACCGCGATCGGCAGCGTCAGCAGCGGGAGCAGCGCCCACGCGCTCGCCTGGCCGCTCGCCCACAGCAGCACCGGCACCGCATACGCGACCACCACCAGCGCCACGTACTCGCCGAGCGCGCCGCCGCGGCCGAAGCGCACCGCCAGCGTGCGCTTGCCCGCGAGCACGTCGGTCTCACGATCGCGCACGTTGTTGACGACCAGGATCGCGGTCGCCAGCGCGCCCACCGGCACCGCCGCCCACCAGGCGAGCTCGGGCACCTGACCGAGCTGCACGAACGCGGTGCCGCACACCGCGACGAAGCCGAAGAAGCCCATGACGAACACGTCGCCCAGGCCGTGGTAGCCGAGCGGGTAGGGCCCGCCGGTGTACGCGAGCCCGGACAGCAATGACGCGGTCCCGATGGCGACGATCGGCCAGCCGGCCACCACGGTCAGATAGACGCCGGTCGCCAGCGCGAGCGCGAACACCACGGAGATGCCGATGTAGAGCTGCCGGCTCGTGAGCAGCCCCAGCTGCGCGGCGCGCGGCGGGCCCAGGCGATCCGCGGTGTCGGCGCCCTTCTGGTGATCGAAGACGTCGTTCGCGAAGTTGGTGCCGATCTGGATGCAGATCGATCCTGCGAGCGCTGCGAGCGCCGGCCCGATCGCGCCGCCGCCCGCGGCGTGCGCGACCGCCGTGCCCACGGCTACCGGCACGACCGCGGCGCCCAGCGTGGCCGGACGCGCGGCCAGCACCCAGGCGCGCGCCGAGCCCGGCGCGGGCAGCGCGGGCGCCGCCGAAGGCACGGGCGCCGCTGCCGCCGGCGCCGCCGCGGGTACCTGGGCCGCCGTGCTCATGGCAGGCGCTTGAACTGCTTGAAGTTCGGCTTCCGCTTCTCGAGGAACGCGTTCTTCCCCTCCTTGCCCTCTTCCGTCATGTAGAAGAGCAGGGTCGCGTTGCCGGCCAGCTCCTGCAGGCCCGCCTGACCGTCGCAGTCGGCGTTCAGCGCCGCCTTCAGGCAGCGCAGCGCGATGGGCGAGTTCTCGAGCATCTCGCGGCACCACTTTACCGTGGTGGCCTCGAGTTCGGCGTAGGGCACGACGGTGTTGACCAGGCCCATGTCGAGCGCCTCCTGCGCGCCGTACTGGCGGCACAGGAACCAGATCTCGCGCGCCTTCTTCTGGCCCACGATGCGCGCCATGTACGCGGCGCCGTAGCCGCCGTCGAAGCTGCCTACCTTGGGGCCGGTCTGGCCGAAACGCGCGTTGTCGGCGGCGATGGTGAGGTCGCACATCATGTGCAGCACGTGGCCGCCGCCGATGGCGTAGCCGGCGACCATGGCCACGACCGGCTTGGGTAGGGTGCGGATCTGGCGCTGCAGATCGAGCACATTCAGGCGCGCGATGCCGTCCTGGCCCACGTAGCCGCCGTGGCCGCGCACGCGCTGATCGCCGCCCGAGCAGAAGGCGTCCTTGCCCTCGCCGGTCAAGATGACGACGCCCACGTCGGCGTCGTCGCGCGCGTCGTTGAAGGCACGGATGAGCTCCTGCACGGTGCGCGGCCGGAAGGCGTTGCGCACCTCGGGCCGGTTGATCGTGATCTTGGCGATGCCCTCCTCGGACTTCTCGTAGCGGATGTCCTCGTAGCCGGACACGGCGTTCCACTCGGGCAGGCGGGGGAGCTCGGGCTCGGGTCGCTTGGGCGAAGGCATGGGTTCACTCCTTGGTGGCGATGGCGAGCGCAGCCGCGACGTCAGCGGGTCGCTCGAGCAAGAGGTTGTGGCCGGCGCCCGGGACCACGCACACCTGGGCGAGGCCTTCCGGCAGCAGGGCGGCGGTCTCGGCGGCGAGCGCGACGAACTTCTCGTCGAGCTCGCCGGCCATGAAGGTCACGGGGACGTCGACCTGCGCGAGCGGTCCGCGCAGGTCGGGCATGCGCGCCAGCGACAGCACGCGCAGCGCGTGGGCGAGGCCGCGCGGATCGTGCGCGGCGCGCTGCGCCTGCTGCGCGGCCAGGAGCGGCGTGGGCAGCCCGCGCTGGGTCGCGAAGACGGGCTGCTCGGCCCAGGTGTCGGCGAAGCGGGTGGCGCCCTCGCGCTCGAGCAGCTGGGCCCAGCGCTCGTCGGCGAGGTCGCGCTCGGCGCGCGTCGGGTCGTCCTCGCGCAGCCCGGGGTGCGCGCCGATCACGGTCACGCGCGTGGCCAGGCGTGCGTCGTGGGCGATGAGCCCGAGCGCGAGCCGGCCGCCCAGGCTGTAGCCGACCAGGTGGCCGCCGCGCGCGTCGGCGGCGCCGATCATGGCGGCCAGGCGCGCGACCTCGCAGTGGAACGACGCGGGCGAGTCGGCGGTCGGCGGCCCGGAGTGGCCGACCAGCGCCGGGCGCAGCACGCGCGCGCGCGTCGGCAGGCGCGCGGCGACGAGATCCCAGGACGCGGGCGCGCCGGCGAAGCCGTGCAGGAGCACGTAGGTCGGTGCGCGCGCGCTCATCGGCTACCGCCGCGATGGGTGAGCAGGGCATTCTCGAGCGTCACCGCCAGGCGCGCGTTGGTGACCGCGGCCGCCGACGGCGGCACCACCGCCTCGACGACAGTGGCGCCCGGGTGGCCGTGCGCGTAGGCGAGCGCGGCAGCGAGCGCCTCGCGGGTGTGCGCGCGCAGGAAGCGCAGGCCATAGAGCTCGGCGGCGTGCGACAGGTCGAGGTCGTGCGGCGTGGTGAAGTGCGCGATCGCCGCGGCCTGGCCGGCGCGCGCGAGCGGCAGCTGTTCGAAGATGCGCCCGCCCGCGTTGTTGATGACCACGATCACGAGCGGCGTGCGCAGGTGCCGCGCCAGCGCCAGGCCGCCCACGTCGTGCAGGAAGCTCACGTCGCCGAGCAGCAGCGTGACCGGATGCTCGGTGACGCTGGCCGCGCCCGCGGCGCCGGCGATCAGGCCGTCGATCCCGCTCGCGCCGCGCTGCGACAGCACCCGCAGCTCGGGCGGCAGGCTCCGGCCCGGGCAGAAGCCGTCGACGTGCCGGACCGGCAGGCTGTTGCCCACGGCCAGCCAGCCGCCGTCGGGCAGCGCGGCCACGGTCAGACGGCACACCGCGCCCTCCTCGAGCGTCGCGGCGGTGGCGGCGAGGTCGCCGTCGATCAGTCGCCAGACCAGCGCATCGGCCGCGGCGAGCGTCTGCGCGTACGCGCTCGGCTCGGGCGCGGCCGCCCCGCGCAGGCCGGTGACCGCGCCGGCGAGCGCCGCGGCTGCGGACGCGACGTCGGCGACCAGGAGGTGCGCGGCGTCGCTGGTGGGATCCGGCCACTCGTGCGCGGAGATGACCACGCGCGCCGTGCCCGGGCGCTCGGCGAGCAGCTGCTCGAGGCCGCCCGAGGTCGGCGCCGCGCCCAGCTGCAGGATGAGATCGGGCGCGTGCTCGCTGCGGAAGCGCGGCGAGCGCAGCAGCCAGTCGAAGGCCTCGCAGCGGCGCGTGCCCACGCCACGCAGCTGGCTGGTGGTCTCGGCGGCGACCGCGAAGCCGGTCGCGGCGGCGAGCGCGGCGAGCGCGGCGCGCGCGTCGGCCTGGGTGGCCGGCGCCGGCCCGGCGACGATGATGCCACGGCGCGCGCGCAGGCACAGGCGCGCGATCGCGTCGATGGCGGCGGGGTCGGGCGCGAGCACCGGCGGCGTGGCGATGGTGAGTGGGGTCGCGCGCAGCCTGGCGGCGAGCGTGGCCAGCGCGTGGCCCTCGGGGGTGCTGGCGGCGCGCGGCTCGAGCGGCTTGCGCGCGGGCGCGTTCAGGTGCACCGCGCCGGGCGCTGGCCAGCGGGTTGCCAGCACCGCCTGAGCCGCGGTGCGCCGCAGCGCGCGCAGCGCCGCCGCCGACGCGTCGGGCACGCCGAGATCGAGGCTGGCGCGGGTGTAGCCGGCGTAGAAGCCGCGCTGGTCGACGGTCTGGTTGGCGCCGCAGCCGTGTAGCTCGACCGGGCGGTCGGCGGTCAGCACCAGCACGGGCACGCCGGCGTGGCGCGCCTCGATCACCGCGGGCAGATAGTGCGCGCCCGCGGTCCCCGAGGTGCACAGCAGCAGCGACGGGCGCCCGCTGACGCGCGCCTGGCCGAGCGCGAAGAACCCGGCGGCGCGCTCGTCGATGGCGTCGTGCAGCCGCAGGCCCGGGTGCGCCGCGGCGGCGAGCACGAACGGCGTCGAGCGCGAGCCGGGCGAGATCACCACGTCGGTCACGCCGGCGGCGGCGAGCGCGTCGAGCAGGAGCTCGGCCCACACCGCGAGCAGGTTCTCGGGCGCGCCGGGTATGGCGGCGGGGATGCTCACGCGGGGATCCCCACGCCGAGCGCGCGCAAGAGCGTGCGCTGCTTGAGCGCGGTCTCGGCCAGCTCGCGCTCGGGATCCGAGCCGGCCACGATGCCGGCGCCCGCGTACACGCTGGCGCGCGCCCCCGCGATCACGCCCGAGCGCAGCGCGACGACCAGCTCGCCGTCGCCGGCGGCGTCTAGCCAGCCGACCGGTCCGGCGTACCAGCCGCGCGGCGCCGGCTCGTGCGCCGAGATCCAGGCGATGGCCGCGGCGCGCGGCACGCCGCCCGTCGCGGGCGTCGGGTGCAGCGCCGCGGCCAGCTCGAGCACATGCGTGGGCGCGCGCAGGCGGCCGCGGATGGGCGTGCGCAGGTGCAGGATGTGACGCAGCTCGCGCAGCTCGGGCTGCGCGGGCACGACCAGCTCGACGCAGCGCGCGCCCAGCGCCTGCGCGATCGCGCTGACCACCGGGTCGTGCTCGGCGCGCTCCTTGCGGCTCTCCAGCAGCTCGCCGCCGCGGCCGACCGCGATCGATCCGGCCAGCGCCTCCGACTCGACGGCCAGGCCGGAGCGGCGCAGGAGGCGCTCGGGCGCCGCGCCCAGGAACACCGTGCCGTCGCGCTGGAAGGCGAAACGCCAGGCGCCCGCGGCCTCGTCGCGCAGGCGCAGGAGCACCGCGCTCGCGTCGACCGCGGCGGCGAAGCGCACGTCGGTGCGGCGCGCCGCCACGATCTTGTCGGCGTGCCCCGCGCGCAGCGCCGCGAGGATGTCCTCGACCTGGGTGCACCAGACCGCCGCGTCGTCGCGCGCGAGCTCGAGCACGGCGCCGGGCGTCACGGGCGCGGCCGCCGGCGTCGCGGCGTGCGTGAGCGCCGCGAGCACGGCGTCGATCGAGGCTGCTGCCGCAGCCCCGCCGTCCGCGGCCTCGCCCACCGCCGCGACGTGCGTGAGCCACGCGCGCGTGCCGTTCGTGGTGTACGTCCAGCGCGGCAGCACGAAGCTGGCGTCGCCGAAGCCGACCCACGGCGCGTGGTCGGCGCCGCCCGGCTGGAACGCGAACCCGCCCCACAGCCGGGGCGCGATCGCGCCGGTGGCCGAGACGCGCTCCCACAGCCGCGCGGCCCCGGCCTGCAGCTCGGCGAACCGCTCGGGGCCGCGCGCGCTCAGGCGCGCGGCCACACCCGCGCCGCAGGAGGCGGGGTCGCCCGCAGGCTCCCACAGGAAGCCGTCCTCGCCGGGCAGCGCGGCGCGCGCGGCGTCGAGCGACACCAGCGGGGCGTCCACGGTCAGCGCGGTGAGCCCACCCGTGCCGCGGGCGAGCGCGTCGCGGGCGTCACGCGTTTCGGGCGCTTCGCCCGCATCGAGCGCGAGGCGTGCCGGCGTGGACGTCGACATCGGGGTCACCTGGCTGGTCCCGGCTTGCGCGGTGTCGCGACGTACAGGTGCGCCACGCCGAACGTGAGCGGCTGGACCTTGACGATCTCCAGGCCCGCGCCGCGGATGATCGCGGTGAACTCGGCCGCGCCGGGGAACGATGCGATCGACTGCTGCAGGTAGCGGTACTCGCGCGCGCCCGAGAGCAGCGCGCCCATGCGCGGCACCAGCGTGTGCACGTGGAAGCGCGCCATGGCGCCCATGAGCCCGCCCTTGGGCTCGGACAGCTCGAGGATCGCGACACGTCCGCCGCGCCTCACCACGCGCGCCATCTCGCGCAGCGCGCGCGGCCGGTCGGGCACGTTGCGGATCCCGAACGAGATGCACGCCGAGTCGAAGGTGTCGTCCTCGGCTAAGATGTGCTGCGCGTCACCGAGCTCGAGCCGCACGCGGTTGCCCAGCCCGGCGGTCTCGACCTTCTGCTGGCCGATGCCGAGCATGCCGGTCGACGGATCGGTGGCGAGCACGCGCACCGACGGATGGCGCGCGGCGATCGCGAGCGCGACGTCGGCGGTGCCGGTGGCCAGGTCGAGCGCGCGCATGCCGTGGCCGAGCTCGAGCGAGTCGACGAGCAGCTCGCGCCAGCGCTTGTCGATGCCGAACGACATCAGGCGGTTCAACAGATCGTAGCGGGGCGCGATGGCGTCGAACATCTCGCCCGAGCCGCCACGCGGTCCCTGCAGCGCCTCGCCAGGGGACGGGGGCACCGGGGTCTCAACGGTCTCCATGCGCGGCCTCCTGCTCGGGGCCGGCGGCAGCCGCCGCGGCCTCGTCCTTGCGACGGTGCAGCTTCATGTGACCCTTCTGGATGCCCTCGCCGGCGAGCGCGCGCAGCGCCGCCAGGTTCGAGGCCAGCCCTGCCGCCGCCATGATCACCGCGAGCTCGCGCGCGCAGGTGGTGTCGACCAGCTCGAAGGCGGCGCGCACGCCCGCGTGGGTGCGCGTGGAGCCGCCGACGGTGCCGACGGCCAGCGGCAGCTCGATCTTGCCGGCCACGCCGCCGGGCGTGCGCGTCCAGGTCGCGATCGGGCGGTAGGCGCCTTCGCCGGGCGCGCCGATCGCCGCCCAGGCGTGGGCGCCGGCCTCGATCGAGCGCCAGTCCTGGCCGAGCGCGACCGCGACCGCGTCGATGCCGTTCATGACGCCCTTGTTGTGGGTCACGGCGCGGTAGGGATCCAGCGATGCAAAGCGGCTGGCGCGCACGATGCCGTCGGCGAGCTCGGCCGAGCCGAGCGCTTCCTCGGAGACCTCGCACGAGACGCGCACACGCCGGCGCGCCGGCAGGTTGGACAGGATGCGCAGGCCGAGCCGTCCGCCCAGCGCGCGCAGCACGTGCGGCGCGATGGCCTCGGCGACCGAGTCGACCAGGTTGGCGCCCATCGCGTCGCCGACGTTCACGTAGACGTGGACCACGACCACGCCGGCCGCGGCGTCGAGCACGCGGGTCTCGAGCGCGTGGCAGCCGCCGCCGCGCGCGACCATGCTGGGGATCACGGCGTCGCCCGCCTGCAGCAGCGTGCGCGCGATCGCGTCGAGGCGCGCGGGCGCGCCGGCCGCGTCGGGCACGTCGTCGAGCTGGATCTGCGCGGTCATGAGCGGCGCGTCGGCCTCGCCGACGAAGCCGCCCGAGGTGCGGGTGAGCCGCGCCGCGTTCGACGCGGCCGCGACCACCGAGGGCTCCTCGACCGCCGTGATCCCCAGCATGGTCGCGCGCGGCGGCGGCTGCCACGCGCTCGAGACCCG
>JBKJOI010000137.1:0-2866 GCA_046595695.1 Haliangiales bacterium
ATCGAGGGCGGCTGGCCGGGCTCGAACCCCAAGGACGCCGCGTTCTTCGCGCGCGCCCGCGCCGAGACCTGGCGGCACGCGATCATCGTCGCCTTTGGCGCCACCCGGCGCGCCGGCCTGCGCGTCGAGGACGACGCCAGCGTCGCTGCGCTGCTCGAGGCCGGCACCGCAGCCTGCGCCATCTTCGGCAAGTCGTCGCCGCTGCAGGTGCTCGACGTGCTGCGCACCACGCTCGCCGAGAACCTGGCCATGATCGAGGAGACGGTCCGCCACCTGCGCGGCCGTGGTCGGCGCGTGATCTACGACGCCGAGCACTTCTTCGACGGCTACGCCGCCGACCCCGCCTACGCGCTCGCGACCGTGCAGGCGGCCGCGCGCGGCGGCGCCGAGACGCTCGCGCTCTGCGACACCAACGGCGGCTCGCTGCCCTGGCAGATCGAGGCGGCGGTGCAGGCCGTGGTCGTGGCGCTCGCGCCGCTCGGGGCGAAGGCACCGCGCATCGGCGTCCACGCCCACGACGACACCGGCTGCGCGGTCGCCAACTCGCTGGCTGCGGTGCGCGCGGGCGCGACCCACGTGCAGGGCACGATCAACGGCTACGGCGAGCGCTGCGGCAACGCGAACCTGTGCGCCATCATCCCGACGCTCGAGCTCAAGCTCGGGCGCCGCGCCCTGCCGCCGGGCGAGCTGCCGCGGCTGCGCGACACCGCGCGCTTCGTCGCCGAGGTCGCCAACCTGGCGCCCGACGAGCACGCCGCCTACGTCGGCTCGAGCGCGTTCGCGCACAAGGGCGGCGTGCACGTCGCGGCCATGCAGCGCAGCGCCACGTCGTACCAGCACATCGATCCCGAGCTGGTCGGCAACCACTGCCGCGTGGTGGTGAGCGAGCTGTCCGGCCGCGCCAACGTCATGTCGAAGGCGGCCGAGCTGGGCATGACGGCCATCGACGAGGCGGCGGGCGCGCGCGCGCTGGAGCGCATCAAGGCGCGCGAGGCCGAGGGCTTCTCGTTCGAGGCCGCCGAGGGCTCGGTCGAGCTGCTCCTGCGGCGCGGCGCGGCCGGCTACGTGGCGCCGTTCTCGCTCGTCGACTACCGCGTCATGGTCGGCCGCCACGGCGAGCGCGGCTTCGCCGAGGCGACCATCAAGCTCCTGGTCGGCGAGCGCGTGGTCCACACCGCAGCCGAGGGCGAGGGACCGGTGCACGCGCTCGACGCGGCGCTGCGCAAGGCGCTCGCGCCCACCTACCCGCGCGCCACCGAGATGACGCTCGCCGACTACAAGGTCCGCATCCTGGACGGCTCGTCGGGCACGCGCGCGACCACGCGGGTGCTCATCGACTGGTCGGATGGCGAGCGCCGCTGGAGCACCGTGGGCGCCTCGCCGAACATCCTCGAGGCCACCTACCTCGCGCTCGCCGACGGCCTGGAGCTCGGCATCTCGGAAGCAGCCGCGGCTGCCAACAACTCAACGCATGGCGCGGTTGCGCCTGATACAGCGGAGGAACGAGCATGAAAGCCAACATCGCACTGACTCCTGGCGACGGCATCGGCCCTGAAGTGGTTCGCGAGGCACGCCTCGTCCTCGAGGCCATCGGCCAGCGCTTCGGCCACCGCTTCGAGTTCGCCGAGTTCCTGATCGGCGGCGGCGCCATCGATGCGACCGGCACCGCGCTCCCCGACATGACGCTCGCCGGCTGTGTCGGCGCCGACGCGGTGATCCTGGGCGCGGTCGGCGGGCCCAAGTGGGACGACCCCAACGCCAAGGTGCGCCCCGAGCAGGGCCTGCTCGAGCTGCGCAAGCGCATGAAGCTCTACGCCAACCTGCGCCCGGTCAAGCCGTACGTGGCGCTGCGCGAGATGTCGCCGCTGCGCCCCGAGCGCCTCGAGGGCGTGGACATCCTGGTGATCCGCGAGCTGACCGGGGGCCTCTACTTCGGCCAGCCGCGCGGCCGCGACAAGGACGCCGTCACCGGCGCGGTGCGCGCCTTCGACACGCTCGTCTACACCGACGAGGAGATCCGCCGGGTCGTGCGCCTGGCCTTCCGCCTGGCCAAGGGCAGGCGCAGCCACGTGACCTCGATCGACAAGGCCAACGTGCTCGAGTCGTCGCGGCTGTGGCGCCAGACCGCGGTCGAGGTCGCGAAGGAGTTCCCCACGGTCAAGCTCGAGCACCAGCTGGTCGACTCGGCCGCCATGCGGATCATCACGCACGCGGCGCAGTTCGACGTGATCGTCACCGAGAACATGTTCGGCGACATCCTGACCGACGAGGCCGCGGTGCTGGCCGGCTCGCTCGGCCTGTGCCCGAGCGCCTCGCTCGGTGACGGCCCCAAGGGCCTCTACGAGCCGATCCACGGCTCGGCGCCCGACATCGCGGGCAAGGGCATCGCCAACCCGATCGGCACCATCCTGTCGGCGGCGATGCTGCTCAGGCACTCGCTCGGCCTCGAGACCGAGGCGCGCGCCGTCGAGTGCGCCTGCTCGCACGCCATCAAGGACGGCCTGCGCACCGCCGACATCGCCGGTGGCGCCGCCGCGCACTCGACCGAGGCCATGGGCGCCGCGATCATCGCGCGCCTCGACAACGAGGACTGCAGCGCGTCGATGCTACGGGCCTTTTGATGTCGACCCGCCTGTCGCGCTACTTCGACCTCAAGACCGACGCCGATGGCGCCGAGCGCCTGGAGGTGAGCCTCGACGGCATCGCGCTCCTGCGCCTGGTGCTGACCAACAAGGGCACCGCCTTCTCGCGCGACGAACGGGTCGCGCTCGGGCTCGACGGGCTCTTGCCGCCGCAGGTGAACACCCTGGCGCAGCAGCTCGAGCGCGCGCACCGCGGCTACCTGGCCGAGGCGACCCCGATCGCC
>JBKJOI010000293.1:0-7898 GCA_046595695.1 Haliangiales bacterium
GTCGGGGCTGTCGTTCTTGGAGAGGATCTGGCGGGTCGAGTCCTCGAGCAGCGTCACGGCGGCGCGCGGTGGCGCGGTCTCGTCGTCGGTCTGCTCGAACTCGACGGTGAAGTCGGAGAAGGGGCTCGGCGGATTGGAGAGCTCGCGAGTCTTCATGCCCACGAGCTTATACTGACCGAATGTTCAGGTGCAAGTCTCCGCTGCGGACCCCGCCTTCGCGGACCCCTTACGCGCGCGCGATGTAGCGCGGCGGCGGCGGCGGCGAGCGGCGCACCGGCGGCAGACCGCGGATCGGCATCGGCGTGCCCTTGGCGGGCGACGCCTGCGCCTGCACCGTTGCCGGGGCCGAGGCCTGCATCGGCATCGGCTCACCGACGATGCGTGCCAGGTTGCGCTCGACCTCGCGCAGGCGCGCCAGCTCGATCCGCAGCTGCCACTCCATCTCCTCGGCGCGCAGCGAGGCCGCGTCCTTGATGGCCTCCAGCTCCTCGACCGTGACGGTGATCATGAACTTCGGGTTGAGCGCCATGCGCGCGGCACTTTGCATGACGCATGCCGTGCTGCGTCATGCGTGCTTTCGACAACTTACGTGCGCCTTGGCCACGCGAGTAGCCAGCTACAGCCTTGCTAGTCGCCACCTGCCTGGCTAGCCGACTCGCCGCTGGCTCGTCCTGCGCCATGCGCGCCCGCGGGCGTGGCCGCCGCGAAGGCGCCCCACAGGTACCTGAACAGCGCGTGCCGCGTGACCGTGTGCGCGAAGGCCACGGGGTCGCCGCCATGGCGCCTGACCACCGCGAAGTTCGGCTCGATCAGCGCGAGGCCCTGCTGCAGCACGTCGAGCAGCTGGCCGATCATGGGCGACGCACCCTCGCCGCGCTCGAGCGCGCTCAGGTACTCGAGCAGCTCCTCGAGCCGCGGCTGCAGCTCGGGCGCGAGCTCGTCGATGCGCGAGCGCTGCACCAGCGCCTGCAGCACCCCGGCGAGCCGGCGTACGTCCTCCTGCATGCCCGCGTCGTCGAACGAGGGCTCGACCAGTCCGACGAACATGGGCTTCACCTGCCCGGTCTCGGGCAGGTGCTTGAACAGGAGCGAGCGCAGCGTGACGTTGTTGTGCGCGAGGCCGTGCTCGTGCAGCCGCGCGATCTGCGCGGCGACGATGATGCCGAGGCCGAGCGACTCCTCGAGCGTGAGCCGGTGGCGCACCAGGTCGGTGCCGAAGCGCGCGTCGTCGAGGTACTCGGAGAACAGGAGCAGCTGCCCCGAGGGCTTGTCGTAGACGACCTTGTGCAGCGCGGTCAGGAACTGCCGGCGCACGTCCTGCAGCACCGGGACGATGCGCCCCATCCAGGTGGCCACGTAGGCCTCGGCGTCGGCCTCCGAGCGCCCCGAGAGATCCAGCGCGGTCACGATCTTGCGGTACGCGTTCGAGTCGGGGAAGCGGCCGGTCGCGAACAGCGTCGGATCCGGCGCGACCAGGAAGATCGGGTGGCCCTTCACGCGGCCGAGGCTGCGCTCGACCACGTAGCCCGAGCGCGCCACCACCGTGTGCATCTCCTGGATGAGCTCGAGCGACACGCTCGCGTCGGGCCGCTCGGCGAACACGTCGGCGAGGCCGCGCTTGCGCTCGACCTGCACGTAGCCGAGCGTGGTGCGGAAGCTCTTGCGCGCGCTCGCTCCCAGCTGCGCGCCCGCCAGCTCGAGCGCGCGGATGAGCGCCGACGCGTCGGGGTAGCGCGCGTCGGGATCGCGCTCGAGGCAGGTGTTCACGACCTCGCGCACCGCCTGCGGTACGTCGTCGGGAAACGGCACCTTGCTCTTGCCCTGGCGCACGACGCCGTCGGTGATGGCCTCGAGCAACGAGGGCAGGTCGGCGGCGTCGCCGTAGATCGACTCGCCGGCGAACAGACCGAACAGGGCGGTGCCCACGGCGTAGAAGTCGCGCTGCGGCGCGATCAGGCGCTGCTCGAGCACCGGGTCGAGCTGCTCGGGCGTGAGCGAGTACTCGGGCGCGCCGACGATGCGCCCGCCGTAGTAGTCGACGTAGCTCAGGCCGACGACCTGGTCGAGCGCGAGCGAAAGATCGAAGTCGAAGAGCAGGGCGTTGCGACGATCCTCGCCGCGCGAGTGCACGAGCACGTTGCGCAGGGTGAAGTCGCCGTGGACCATGCCCGCCTCGTGCATCGCGCGCAGGCCGCGCACGGCGCCGAGCAGGAGCTGCAGGCGCTCGCCCGGCGAGACCTGGTCCTGCATGACCAGGCCGACCAGCGCCTCGCCCGCGTAGGGCGTGATGCTGACGTGGTTGTCCGCGATGGGGAAGGTGGCCAGCACCGGCAGGAGGTGCAGGTGGCGCAGCGTGCGCAGGCGCTCGAGCACGTGCTTGTGGTGCTCGAAGAAGCGGCGCGCCGCATCGTCCTGGCGCAGCTGCAGCAGGAACTCCCAGCGGTAGATCTTGGCGACCGCCCGCAGCGGCAGCGGCTCGCCCTGGCGCAGCATGTCCAGGTGGAAGGCGTGGCCCATGCCGCCCTGGCCGACCGACTCACCGGTGGTGCGGAACAGGCTGCCCTCGGCGGCGAAGACGGTGCCCGGCCGGTCGAAGTCGGCGCTCCTCAGCGCCTGGAGCTCGCGCGGCGACGACCACTCGTCCATCCCCGCATCGTACTGCCAGAAGGGCGGGGGCGCCTAGCGCGCCTTCAGAGGACCCGGTCCGGCTAGCGCGACGCCATCAGCGCGACGAACAGCAGCACCAGCGTCGCGGTCAGGGTGAGCAGGAACGCCTGCACGATGGTGCCGGCGATGCCCGAGCCACGCGGCGCCGGTACCGGCGCGAACGGCTGCGCGGGGGGCAGCGGCAGGGGCAGCGCGGCGAAGCCCTCGCCGGCCTGCGCGCGCACGCTCGGCAGCTTGGCCATCTTGTCGTCGTGACGCTTGCGCGCCGCCTGCATCGAGGGCGCGAGCATCGCCTCGTCGATCCTGAACGGCTGCGTCTGCTCGCGACCGACCTTGGGCCAGCCGGCGATCTCGCTGGGCAGGGGCGGCGCCGAGACGCGGTAGCGCGCCTTGGGCCACCCGAGCATGGCCACGATCGCGTCCTCGTTGGCGTCGCCGTTCAGCGTGACCTTCTCGAGCTCGCCGGCGCGGTAGTGGATCTCGCCGCGGTCGAACTCGTTCACGATCGTGATCACCGCCGAGAGCGCGTTGCGCTCGCAGTGGCGCATCATCTGCACGATCGACACCTGCTCGACCGCGCCCTCGAGCGCCGCGGCGCGGCCGAGCTCGCCGGAGAGATCGGGCAGCTGCTGCGCCAGCTCGTAGGAGCCGTCGGTGAGCGCGTCCATCTCGGCGAGCGCCGTGTCACCGACCGCGTCGCCGAAGCGCACCTGGTCGACCGCGCCGGCCGAGAGCACGAGCACGCCCTGGCGGTGGCCGTGGTCGTCGAAGACCTTGATGGCGCCGGTCACCAGGTGCTTGTGGCAGGAGGCCAGCAAGTCGCGCAGCGGTGTGTCGGCGAGGGAGCCTTCCAGGCGGTTCTTGGAGACGACCATCGCAGACAGAGCGTTCATGTGCGCGATCAGGAGCAATCCGCGTGCCGCCGCACTCTCGGCTGAAGTCGCGCACTTAGCTTGCGTGCGGTGTTCGAAAATCGGAGATGGCCACCGTTGTTTTCGGAGATGCGGGCCGCGGGTACTAGATGTCTGCCAGACGGCGGCGGTCGCGCCTAGTGCCCGCCCCTGCCGCGTGGGGTCGCGTTCCAGATGCGCGTGGTCAGGAAGAACCCGATCACGGCGAAGGGCAGCATGAACCACGGCCAGTACGCCCAGTCTTCCGACGTCAGATGGCCCAGCGCGAACGCCTGCAGCGCGGTGCCCAGGTAGACGAAGCCGTCGATCACGCCGACCGCGGTGGCCGCGCCCTTGCGGCCGCCGAAGTCCATGGTCGCGGTGCCGGACAGCAGGCCGTGGGTGCCGATCACGCACAGCGACATCACGAACACGATGAGGCCGAGCCACAGCGGGTTGATCGTGTTCACCGGGCCCGCCTTGAAGACGCGCGCGTCACCGGCGCGCATCTTGGCGCCCGGGTCGGCCAGGCGCAGCGTGCGCTCCTCGCCAGCGCGGATCACGCGCGCCAGGATGGGCGCGCTCACGGGCGTCTCGCCCGCGTAGGCCTGCTCGGGGCTCCCGGAGCAGATGCAGCGGACGACGTCGAAGCGCGCCGCGCCCTGGCACGCGGCCGGGATGCAGGCGACCGCGCGCTGGACGTCCTTCCACTCGTGCACGTCGGTGTTGCCGGCGATGGCGAGGATCTGGTCGCCCGGCTGCAGCAGATCGAGCCCGGCGGCGAGCGTCTTCTCGTCCTTTGCCTTGTCGCTCTTCACCCAGTCCACGGTCGTGGTCGTGCCGCCCAGGGTGAAGACCATGACGAGCGTCGCGACGGCGAGCCCGGCGTACATGCCGCCCGAGGCGGGCCCGCGCCGGCTCTGGAAGAACAGGTCGCTGACCCAGCCGGCCACGTTGCCGCCGATCACGCCGGCGACCATGAGCAAGCCGCCCCAGCCGGCGAGGATGAACGGCGCCAGGAACACCAGCCCGCCGCTCACGTAGTACACGGCCTTGCGCTCCTGCGATCGCTTCGCGCGCACGAAGAACACGGTGGCGACGGCGAAGCAGCCCAGGATGAGCGGCCAGCGCTCGAGCCAGTTCTCGCCGTTGCGCAGGTAGTGCGCGTCGGGCAGCGCGAGCACCTCTTTCGCGTAGATCGGGTACCAGTTCATGATGCCCTGGCGCAGCACGCCGGTGCAGAACTCGATGGCCGCGACGGTCATGATCACGGGGTTCGTGAAGATGCGCTTGAACAGCTGGCGCACCGAGACGTCGTCGGCCTGGCCCGACGAAGCGTCGCCGGTGTCGAAGTCGGCGTGGCCGGCCTGCCCGGGGCGATCCTTCAGCAGGAACAGCTCGACGGCGAAGATGATCACGAGCAGCGCGGCGGGCGTGTAGAACACCCACTTGGCCGCGATCGCCTTGCTGCCGCCGCCCGAGCTGACCGCGTCCAGGATCCAGCCGTTCACCGTGAACGCCATGAAGATGCCGCTCGAGATCATCGTGCCGAAGATGCCCGAGAAGCCGCCGCGCTCGCGCACGTGGAACCAGTGCGCGTTCACCTTCACGATCGCGACGGCGCCGAAGCTCTGGAAGTACATGTTGGCGCCGTAGAGCACGGCAAAGACGAGGCGCAGGTCGGAGGTGTCGCCGCCGACCGCGGTCATGCTCGAGACGTAGAGCGCCATGGCCAGGTTCGCGGCCGCGGCGCCCGAGACGGCGATCAGCATCGCGCGCCGGCCGCCGATCCGATCGGTCAGCGGCCCGTTCACCAGGAACGAGAAGCCGTAGACGAGCGTCCCGATGCCGAAGATGGCGCCGAAGTCCTCCTTGGTCATGACCTCGCCGAGCGCGTTCTTCGCGACCGTGAGGTTGTAGCGGCCCATGTACAGGAACGCGTACGCGAGCCCGAGCGGGAACCAGTTGAGGAACCGGCGCAGGCGGTATGCGTCGGAGTGCACGAAGGGGAGGGGGCTGGCTGACACCGGAGCGGACTCTAGAGGCGGATTGTGACGAAAATCAACCAGAGCTGGACGAGAACGACGCCGGGCAAAAATGGCTGTAGCCGAGCCATGACGCGGCGCGGTGGACTAGTATCCGCGGCATGAAGAAGTACACCTCGACGACCCTGGTTCCCTCTCTGGCCGTGACGACAGCGGTGGCGACGACAGCGATGGCGACGTTCGCCGTGGTCGCTCTGGCCGCGCCGGCCGTCGCTCACGCCGAGGAGAAGGTCGACAGCCGCGGCTACATCGAGCTCGTGGCCGGCGCCATGCTGCCGCTCGGCGAGGAGGAGTACTCCGACTTCGTCGACTCGAGCTTCAAGCTGGGTGTCCGCGGCGGCGTGTGGGCGCGCAAGGGCGGCGGCTTCGAGATGGCGCTCGACTGGACGCCGGTCGACAACGATCTCCAGGGCGGCCAGTTCGTCGACATCGAGATCAACCGCTTCCGGCTGCAAGTCGGCGGGCGCGGCGGCGCGATGGTGGCGCCCCACGTGAAGATCTTCGGTCGGTTGCTCTTCGGCGTCGACTACATCCGCGCCAGCGGCGACGTGCTGGGGTTCGACTACGAGGAGACCGATGTCGGGCTCGCGGTCGAGGTCGGCGGTGGCGTGCTGGTGAACGTCGCCGACGCGTTGGCGGTGGGCGTGCAGTTCGCGGTGCCCATGGCGTTCCACTTCGAGGAGGACGACCCGGACGACGACACGGATTCCGACCTCGAGTACAACGCGTACGACCTGGACATCCTGTTCACGGTCGCGACGCCGTTCTGACGACGCCGTTCTGACGACGCCGTTCTGACGTTGCGGAGGCGTGTCTCGTGACGCGCTGCGGCGCGATTTTCCGTCGCTGAGCTGGCTTCGTTCTGCTTCCGCTCTCGATCCGGTGTGATAGCTTGCCGGCCATCTGGAGGGCCCACAATGGCCGATTCGATGCGAGCGCTGGTGCACGACCGCAAGCGCGATCCTTGGGACAAGACGACCGGACTGACCATCGGCGAGGTGGCGAAACCCACGCTCGACGAGAGCGCCGACTACCGCGACGCCGAGATGGTGCTCATCAAGCCGAAGTACGCCGGCTTCTGCGGCTCGGATCGCGGCATCTGGTTCCGCCGCGCCTTCGGCGACATGATCTACGAGTCGCTCGACGCCGACCGCAAGGACGTGCGGGTGATCGGCCACGAGCTCTTCGGCGAGATCGTGAGCGTCGGCTCGCGCGCGGTCCGCGAGTTCGGCTACGCGCCCGGCGACACCGTGTCGACCGAGTCGCACATCATCTGCGGTACCTGCTACCAGTGCCGTATCGGCGACACGCACGTGTGCGCCGACAACAAGATCATCGGCATCTCGACCGACGGCTGCTTCGCCGACCTGGTCAAGCTGCCCGCGCGCATGCTGTGGGCGACCGACGGCAAGAAGGTGCGGCCCGAGGTCGCGGCGCTGCAGGAGCCGTTCGGCAACGCGGTCTACGCGTGCACCAAGGTGAACCTGCGCGGCAAGCGCGTGGCCATCATCGGCTGCGGCACCATCGGCCTGTTCGCGGTCGCGGTCGCCAAGGCGCTGGGAGCGCGCATGGTGATCGGCGTCGAGCCGATGCCCACGCACATCGAGATGGCGCGCAAGCTGGGCGCGGATCATGTGCTCGCGCCCTCTGGCGGCGCCGAGAACAACCACGACCACGATCCCGATCTGGCCAAGAAGATCCGCCAGCTCACCGACGGTGTCGGCGTCGACGTCGCGCTCGAGATGAGCGGCCTGAACGCGAGCGTCAACAACGCCATCGCGTGTGTGCGCCGCGGCGGCGACGTGATCCTGTTCGGCCTGAAGAGCGGCGACGCCGTGATCGAGGATCTCGATCGCGTCATCGTCGACGGGATCTCGCTGCACTCGGTGGTCGGCCGGCGCATCTTCGAGACCTGGCACATCACGCGCAACCTGCTCGAGTCGCGCGACCCCAACATCCACGATCTCATCTACAGCGTGATCCTGAACAAGGGCGAGGGCACGGTGGTTGACTTCGCCCAGTTCGAGCGCGACCAGTTCGAGGACCGCATCCGTCACAATCCGAAAGTGCTGCTGAGGTTCTCCTGATGTTCGGCGCGCGCGCGCAGGCGGTCTACGGCGGCACGCTGCAGGAGATCGCCGAGGCCGGCCTCGAGAAGCACGAGCGCGTGATCGTGACCCCGCAGGGCGCAGAGATCATGGTCGCGGGCGGCAAGTCGGTGCTGAACTTCTGCCCCAGGTAGTTGTTGGCGCAGAAGTTCAGCACCGGCTTGCCGCCCGCGACCATGATCTCCGCG